>JBBSIK010000242.1:0-5272 GCA_038232115.1 Chloroflexia bacterium | reverse complement strand
GAGGAATTGGGCGTCCCACTCGAAATGATACGCTTCCGGCTGGGCGATACTCACAAAGGCCCATTCGCGCCGGCGAGTTGGGGAAGCATCACCGTGCCCTCTGTTGGTCCCGCCGTTCGCTCGGCGGCAGAGGACGCCCGCAAGCAGCTCTTCGAGATAGCCTCCTATTTCTTCGAGGTGCCTGCCAGCCGAATCCAGATGAAAGAGGGGATGCTCACTATAGAAGGCCGGGAGGAGAGCAATCGAAGCCTCAAAGACCTGCTCGCCGAGATAGGCGACTATATGATCACCGGCAAGGGCTTTCGTGGGCCGAACCCGGTGGAGCCGCTCCGTACATGGGGCGCGCAAATCGCCGAAGTAGAAGTGAACGTAGACACCGGGCAGGTACACGTGTTGAGAGTTGTGGCTGTGCATGACGTGGGGCGTGTGCTGAATCCGAAGGGTCTCGCCAGCCAGTTCTATGGCGGCATCTTGCAGGGTATGGGATATGGCCTGACGGAGGAGCGGCGTGTTGATGAGCGCACAGGCCTCGTGGTGAATGCGAATTTGCAGGACTATAAGATCCCGACCATCGCGGATGCCCCTCAGATGCTTGTGCGCGGTGTGGGCAAGGCCGACATAGTAGCCAACCACATCGGCTCGAAGGGCGCCGGTGAGCCTCCTGTTATCCCGACTGCTCCCGCTATTGCGAACGCCATTTATGATGCGGTTGGTGTCAGAGTGAGGGAAATACCCGTGACGCCGCGCCGGTTACTCGAAGCCATAATCGCTCAACAAACAGGGGAAGGAACTGCCTCTTAATGAACAACTTTGCATACACACGAGTGGGCACAACCGACGAGGCCATCAAAATCCTGCAAGCAGATGGTCGAGCTGTCCTGGTAGCAGGCGGCAGTGATCTCATACCACTTATGAAAGACGAAATAGTCAACCCGACCATGCTGGTAGAAATCAGCACGCTGGGTGGCGGCGACCGGATTGAAGCTACCGACGAGGGGCTGAGCATTAGCGCGACCACCACCTTGAGCCAGATTGCCGCTAGCGAGCGTGTCAAGCGAGAATACGCGGCGCTGGCCGAGGCGTGCAGCCTGGCCGCAAGCCCGCAGCTTAGAAATATGGGCACTCTAGGCGGCAACCTTTTGCAGCAGACGCGGTGCTGGTACTATCGTGGCGAGCACCTGTGCTGGCTGAAGGGCGGTGAGACCTGCTACGCTCGCAACGGTGAGAATGAACTGCACTCCATTTTCCTGAACGCGCCATCTGAGAGCCGTTGCGTCAGCGCGCACCCTTCCGACCCGGCGGTCGCACTTCTCGCTCTGGGCGCGGTGGTTCGGGGTAAGAGCCTGGCGGGAGAGTTTGAGAGACCTGTGGACGAACTGTTTGCTTTGCCGACCGAAGAGCGGCGCAACTTCGTGGAACTGCCAGCAGGTGCGGTACTCACCGAGATTCTACTTCCACCCGCCGAAGATGTACGCTCGGTCTATCTCAAGGCGATGCCGCGCGCTGCGTGGGCATTTGCACTCGCCGGAGTTGCTATTTACTTGCGCTGCGACGGTGAGCAGATCATTGAAACGCGCGTGGCCCTGGGCGGAGTGGCTCCGATCCCCTTTCGAGCAACCTGGGTGGAGGCCGCCATGTCCGGGTCTACCCTTTCCAGTCTAAAGGCGAATGCGCTTGCGGACGTGCTTGTCGAGGGTGCCACACCCCTTTCACAGAACGGCTATAAGGTCCCTCTCCTGCGGGGCTTGTTCAAAGAGGCGTTGGCCCAGGCTGTCGCATAGCACCCCAGGATGCCTGCGATCTCGCCTGCCAGGAACTACATTGTGATACGGCTTGGAAGACCCTACTGGCAAATGCCTACGCCGCATCGCCCACAGTAGGCGCAATAGCCACAATAGCCGATCATATTGCCCCTGTTCTCGGTAAAATAGAGCATCTTAGCGGAGTCTTTTTGTGGCTCGAACAGGACAGGTTCCGCTCTTGATAGGAGGAAAACGGTGCCCGAATGGCTGGTAACTATACATAGCGTGTTCCGGTGGGTTGTGCTCGCGTCGGCAGTGGGCGCGATAGGTCTGGCAGCTATGTCTGCATGGGGTGGTCGTGCCTGGGATGGACTGAGCGACAGGCTCTCTCTCCTCTTCACAATCACTATGGACTTGCAACTGCTCATTGGCATAGTGCTGTGGGTGCTCGAGCAGCGATGGGCGGGTGATGCGATACTCAGCTTCCTGCATCCACTTGCGATGATCGCGGCTGTCGGACTTGCTCACGTGGGCCGAGTGCGTGCTGATCGCGCCGATAGCGGCCCGGCAAAGGGCATGCAGGCCGCGCTCTTTTTTGCCTTAAGCCTCGTAGTCGTACTGGCAGCGATCCCGCTCTATTCGTGGCCTGTGTAGACGGCAGTGGCAGAGATACCGCGCAAGGGGAGACCGGTTTCAGCTAGCGTGTGAAAGCTAAGCTTTGCCTCGATCTCCGATCTTTCGTTCCGTGCCCTTCAGCAGCCTCTCTATGTTGTCGCGGTGGGACAGGATGATAAATACGCAGAGAAAGATGAACAGGAGCGAAAGCTGGTCCATCTGGCCGACAACCACGAATAGTATCAGGGCGATGCTGCCCGCCAGCGCTCCCACGATTGAACCGAGCGAAACGTAGCGCGAGATAATGATAGTCGGAACACCTACAACAAGCGCAGCGAGCAATATAAGAGGGTTCACAACCAGCATAGCGCCTTGTGCCGTCGCCACTCCCCGCCCACCGCGCCACTTCCCCTGCAGAATCCGCAGGTAAATGGACCAGACGTGCCCCGACACGGCGGCGGCGGCAGCGAGGACACTTGCTAGCGTGACAATCTGTACCGAGAACCCCGCAATTTCTACTCGTCCTCCGCTGCCGGCGAACGCGCCTGCCACCAGCTTCGCCATAAGCACGGCCAGACTACCCTTGAGGTAGTCACCCCCCAGCACCATCGCAGCCGCTCGCCTACCGACTGTGCGCAAGACATTAGTGGTGCCCATCTTGCCGCTCCCCTGCGCGGTGATGTCTACGTTGTTTAGCCGGGCGATCACAACCCCGACGGGTATTGCACCTATGAGGTAGGCGAGGACGGTAATTACCGCAAGGTAAACAAACATATATTCCTCCGCCGACGATGTGAGGCCTTTGGAACGTGGCGACTGCCCATTGCAGTCAGTGTACAACTGTGGGCACAACTTTGCCACTGTTGTATGGTTATCTTTGCCCCTTTTTCTGTCGGCCTCTGGTAGCTAGGTGACCCCACCGTGTTGCAATATATGAGGTTTGCGTCTACACCTCTGGTCGTAGAACACTTGCGCGAGTAGTCCGATGTACATGGGGCGGCGACATGGTACCATGCAGACCATGTAGGCCGGAGAATCCTGGCCTGCGACTTATGCCGTTCCCAACGAGTGAGGTAGAGTTATGAGTCTGGATGTTAGAGGCGATGTAGCATCAAGTAATTACTCCCCAAGCGAGACACAGAGTACACCCATGAATCTTTCACAAACGGTGTCACAGTCTGCCGATGTAGCGCACGGCAGGCGAGCGTCCATTCGTACCGAGAACCTGGGACGCTTGTATAAAGTGAAGCCCGACAAGAAGTCGAAGAGCAAGGGCCTAGACGCGGGTGCGCAGAAGACACTGGTTGCTCTGGAGAGCGTCAATCTCGAAGTGTACGAAGGCGAGCTATTCGGCTTGCTCGGTCCAAATGGGGCGGGCAAGACTACGCTCATCAAGATACTCACGACGCTACTGGCCCCGAGCAGTGGAATCGCCTATGTAGACGGTCTAGACGTGGTCAAGCAGGCCGACTCCGTGCGGCAGCGCATCAACATGGTCAGTGGGGGCGAGACGAGCGGTTACGGTATCCTCAAGGTGCGCGAGAACCTATGGATGTTCAGCCAGTTCTATGGCGTCACATGGAAGGATGCTAACGCTCGCATAGATGAGCTACTGAAGATCGTGGAGTTGGGCGACAAGGCGAACTCGCTGGTTAGCTCTCTGAGCACCGGTGAGCGACAGAGGATGAACTTCTGCCGAGGCTTCATCACGGACCCCAAGGTGATCTTCCTGGATGAGCCAACGCTGGGCCTGGACGTGAACGCGGCTCGCATTGTGCGCGACTTTACGCGTGATTGGTTGCGGCAGAACCCTGATAGGACTATCCTCCTCACGACACATTACATGGCCGAGGCCGACGAAATGTGCGACAGGATAGCGATCATTGACCACGGTAAGGTGCTGGCATGCGATACTCCCACTAACCTCAAGAGAATGCTACAGTCGCAGCCGATCTTTGAGTTCACCGTGAGCGGCATCAGCAACCGGAGCATACCCCTCCTGAGTGAGGCTCCGGGTGTCGCTCAGGTGACGGGCGAGCCTGACGAGAGTGGCACGTCGTACAAACTGAAATTCATACTGGAAGACGAATCGGCTATCAGCTCCGTAGTACAGGCGCTTACCGCGCAGGAAGCAAGCATCAGGACACTCCAGAAAAACGAGCCCACGCTAGAGGACGTGTTCCTGAAGCTAGTGGGGCGCAGTATTCACGCCGAAGATAGGGATTAGGGGCTAGGGGCCGGGGGCCAGGGTCTAGTAGGAGGTTTTTCCTAGCCCCTAATCCCTAGCCCCTAGCCTCTAGTGAGGGGGGAGCAAGCAGTGAGAAAGAGCAGAGGTTTGGAACTGTTTCTGCGGGCGGCTTTCGGGCGTGGCTACCCGCGTGTTGTGGGCGCGCAGCGAGAGCTTAGCTGGCTGTTCTTCGATATTGTAATACCGCTTATCACGATGTCGGCATCCGCGTTCCTGTACAAGTCCCTCACAAGCGATCCGCGGTTCATCGGTTTCGTGGTGATCGGCGCGGCGATGGCGACCTACTGGCTCAATGTGCTCTGGATGATGGCGTCGCAGCTCTACTGGGACAAGCAGGCAGGGCTGCTTGAGATATACATCATGGCCCCGGCATCGCTCATGGCGATCCTGTTAGGAATGGGCGTAGGTGGCCTGTACATGAGCACTATGCGCGCCGGGAGCATAGCGATTTTGGGTAGCTTGCTCTTTGGCGTGCAAGTAGACGGCTCGCAATGGGGCGCGGCGCTGCTCGTTTTCCTGGTGGCTATGGTGGCGCTGTATGGGTTGGGAATGGTGCTGAGTTCGGTCTTTCTGATGTGGGGCCGGGAGGCATGGCAGGTGTCGCTTGCGCTTCAGGAGCCGGTGTTCTTCATGTCGGGTATGAACTTCCCACTCCGGTACCTGTTTG
>JBBSIK010000241.1:0-5277 GCA_038232115.1 Chloroflexia bacterium | reverse complement strand
CCCGCATAGACGAAGATAACGAGTGCCCCGTCGTGCAGTGGATCCCCGAAATGTCGTTCGAGGAGCAGATGTTCGAGGTGGTGAACAAGACATTCGCTCATTTCTTGCTTCGGCTCGCAAAGAAGACGGTGGGCGCGTAAAGGCGTATTGCGTAAGAGAAAGCGGGCATTGGTACACGCAATAAGCAGTAGGCAATATTCTCCCATGCCTAAAGCAGTACCCAAACCAAAACCTGCTCATCGCCTGAGAGTGCGGCGGGTCTTGGTCTGGGTGCTTCTGCCGACTATAGCCGTTGCTGTTTTTGCGGGTCGCACGATGCGCTTAGACCCTGTCCATATGCTGCCCATCCCGACATCTGCTGTGCTGCGGCTCGCGACACCTTCTATCTTCCCCTCCTCCACGGTGTCTACCACGCGCACGGAAACGCACACACCCACTCTGTTGCCAACGCTTACCCAACAGGTGGCAGCGCCAACCTCGCCGGTGACCTTCCTTGCTACCTCGTCTGCCACTCTCACACCGCAACTAACCACGCCTGCATCACCGTCCCCGCCTTCACAATTTGTGGCACAAAGTACGGGCACGCCTCGTAGCGTATCAACCGCAGGCAAAGTAGCCGCTACAACGCCCCTGCTCTCAACGCGGACCGCTCAGAATGGCGCAAATGGCGGCACTGTGGTGTCTATCGCGGGAGGCGCAAACGGGCCTAGCATCGGGCTTGGCGAGCAGGCTACGAAAGCGCCTGCCACAAAGTCGCCTGTCGCTATACGTAGCACTGCGGCACCCCCAACGATTCCGGCAGCTACCTGGACGCTCTCACAGCCTTCGCCTATACCCTCCCCAAGCCCGACGCCACCCCAGGTCCGGGAGCCTGCGCGCCTCATTCGTGTCATAGATGGTGACACTCTGGAGGTGGCCTTCAAGGGTCAGTCCGAGCGGGTGCGCCTCATCGGGGTGGACTCGCCTGAGACGAACAAAGGTCCGCTCTGCTATGGCGCTGAGGCCACAGAGAAAGCGCGAGAGTTGCTGGGCGCATCCGATGGCAAGGTGATGCTTGAGAAAGACGTTTCTGAGCGAGACAGGTATGGGAGGTTGCTGCGTTACGTGTGGCTGCCGGGTCAGGGAGAGCCTACCATGCTCAACCTGGAGATGGCGAAGCAGGGCTATGCTCGGGCTGCGGCCTACCCACCAGACGTGAAGCACCAGCGGCACTTCGAGGAAGTCGAGAAGCTGGCCCGTGCCCAGAACCTGGGGCTATGGGGTGCTTGCAGCCGCTTTGGTGCGCCTCTCACCGCGAAAACACCGCCCCTGGTAGAGATGACGCCGACCGAAGCCAGCCCCACACCTGATGCCGCCGATCAAAATCCGGTTGGCGTTGCCCCACCAACTCCTACTCTGCTATACGACCCCAATGGCCCCGACCGCGACTGCTCTGAGTTTCCCACGCAGGCCGATGCACAGCGTTTCTTCATCGCGGCAGGAGGTCCTGAGCGCGACCCGCACAGGCTGGACAACGACCATGACGGCATCGCCTGCGAGAGCCTACCCTAGTGTGCCTCCCACGCGGCGAGCAATAACGCCTGCGTTTTCGTTTTGACTCTCCGTTGTCATACTTACTTGGCGGCTGCCACTTTTCCACAGTGCTCCATACCCGTGATAGAATAATGGCAGCCCCGAAACATACGTGCTAACCTCAGCTTTATTGCCCACATAGAGGTCCCTTTATGCCCGCAAGCGCCGCAAAGAAAAACACCAAATCTTCCCCTCCAACATGGTCCAAGCTCGAAGGGGGCAAATCTACTCAGCCTCGGAGCCGCGCGTCTTCATCTCCGACGACCGGGAGCAAGCCTGCTTCGTCGCCACGTTCCAGGCCGCAGGGTAGGGCGAAGCAGAAGTCGTTCAAGTCGAAGCCATCCTCCCCGCCAATTGAGATACCTGCTCATCTGAAGCGAGAACTGGCGGCGTTGCTGCTGTTCCTGCTGGCTGTGCTGTGTGCGGTTGGCCTCTACACGTGGTCGGGTGGGGGCAAGGGTGTGCTTGCGGTGACGGGCGGGGTGCTGGCCGAGCTGTTCGGCATGGTGGCCTGGCTGGTACCGCTGGCGCTCGCGGCGGGGGCTGTTATGCTGCTCGTGGGTGCGAAGTCTGGCGGACGGTGGTCGTCTCCGTTGGTGCCTCTAGGCATCACCCTTATGTTACTCGGCTTCATGGGCTTCGTCCACCTGTTCGCAAATGGGCAGCCAGCCGCTGATGCCGGGCGGGGTGGGGGCTATATCGGCCTTGCGCTCTCCACTATTCTGTCGGACTACCTGACGAAAATAGGCGCGGGCGCTGTGTTGCTGGTTATTGCCATCATAGGCTTCATGCTGGCCTTTGGCGTGTCTATCGGGCAGCTAATCCGTGGTATCGGACGCCCTACAGTGGCCGTAGGCCGCATCGCGGGTGAGGCGCTGGGGGATGCCGGGCAGGGGATGTCACGCCTGCTGAAGGAGCAGTCGGAGAAGCGTGGGGGCGCGGATCGTGGCCCCGTGCGCATCAACGGCGCATTGCCAGCCGAGGAAGAGGTCTCATCCGAGGGTGATGATGAAGAAGATGCCGGTGCCGAGGCTCCCAAGCACGATCTGCACTCCGAGCCTACCCAGGTATTGCATATACCAACTGCTCAGGACGCCGAACCTGCCGAGGAATCGAAGAAGCCCGATGTGGCTATTAACCGGCACAAGGGCAAGAACACAGCTCCGGCCTCGGACACCGGCCCGCAGATACAGACAAACTCGCCTTTTGGTTACATCTGGAACTTGCCCCCTGTGGCGATGCTGGAGACGAGCAGCGAGGTAAAAGTCAGCCAGGTAGACATAAAAGCCAAGATCAAGATAATCGAGGAGGCGTTACAGTCGTTCAACGTCGAGGCGACGGTGCGCGAGGTGAACACGGGGCCTGCCGTCACGCAGTTCGCCATAGAGCCTGGTGTGGGTGTGCGTGTGAGCCGTGTCACTGCGCTGGACAAAGACCTCGCACTTGCCCTCGCCGCGCCGGACATACGTATCGAAGCGCCAATCCCTGGTCAGTCCCGCATCGGCGTCGAGGTACCAAACGCTTCCTTGCAGGTGGTAGGCTTGCGTAACCTCATGGAGTCGGACGTGTTTCAGGGTTCCAAGGCGCGCCTTAAGATTTGCCTGGGCCGCGATACACACGGGCATCCGGTGGTCACGGATATGGCGAAGCTGCCTCATCTTCTCGTGGCAGGCTCCACCGGCAGCGGTAAGTCGGTCTTCCTCAACTCGATGATAATTGGCTTCCTGCTCCAGTTCAGCCCGGACGATCTGCGCATGCTGATGATAGACCCGAAGCGCGTAGAACTTACCGGCTTCAACGGTATCCCGCACCTTCTGCGCCCTGTCGTGACCGACGTGCGTATGGAGAAAGACCCGAAGGTAAGCGCACGCAACGCTAGTGGCGCTTCCGTTGACCGCGAGCGTCCCTTGACCGCCGTCGAGGCGCTCAAGTGGGCGGTGTGGGAGATGGAGCGGCGCTACAAGCTATTCGCTAAAGGCCAGAAGGGGAAAGACGGCATCAGCAAAGTGTTCCGCAATATCGAGCAGTACCGCACGTTCATGCGCGAAAACCCCGATATTAAGATGGAGCACATCCCGTACATTGTCATCGTCATAGACGAACTGGCCGACCTGATGCTGACGGCCCCGGAAGAGGTGGAAACATCGCTGTGCCGCCTGGCGCAGCTTGCCAGGGCTACGGGTATACACCTGGTGGTGGCGACGCAGAGGCCCTCCGTTGATGTCGTGACCGGCCTTATCAAGGCGAACTTTCCGGCTCGTGCGGCCTTCGCGGTAACGTCGCAGGTGGATAGCAAGGTGATTCTGGATGCGGGTGGGGCCGAGAAGCTGCTGGGTCGGGGCGACATGCTCTACACGGCCTCGGACGAGAGTAAGCCGGTGCGCATCCAGGGCACGTTTGTGTCGGATGCTGAACAGGACAAGGTGATAAACTTCTGGCGCAAGCAATTGCCATCAAGTGAGGACGGTGAAGAAAAGCTGCCGGAAGATCAGGGCGCGGTACAGCCGATGCCGATGCCCGACTGGTTGGGAACGGGCGATGCCAACGAAGACTCCGAACTGTTGGAGCAAGCCATTGAGCATGTGAAGAGCAATCGCTATGTGTCGGTCTCGATGCTGCAACGCAAGCTACGTGTCGGTTACAATCGTGCAGCCCGCCTCGTAGAGCAGATGGAGGAGATGGGCCTCATATCAGCCGCCAATGCCGACAACAAAGGCAAGCCTCGCGAGGTGCTCCTGGGCGCACCTGACAATCGCGGTCTGCCGGCAGATGATGTAGAGGAAGAGGCTTAGTGCCGAGTACTGCGTATGGCTTGGGACGCCCTTTTGCATTTCACGAACCAAACAGTGCAAGCCCTACTACGAGTTACGCTTTACGAGTTACGTTTCGCGTTTCAGTTATAATGTCCGCATGGGACAGCTAATTGCTCAAGTTATTGCGTGGGCTACGTGGGTGATTGCCACCGTGGGGTACGCCGGAGTAGCGCTGCTGATCGCCCTTGAGGTAGTTTTCCCGCCTATTCCCTCTGAGGTGATCCTGCCACTCGCCGGTAGCTTGAGCGCCTCCGGTCGCTTCAATGTCATACTCGTAATTGTGGCGGCCACCATCGGGTCGCTCATGGGCGCCAGCTTGCTTTATGCCATTGGCAGATGGGGTGGGGAACGACGCATAGGCGGCTGGCTCGACCACTATGGCAAGTGGCTCCTTCTGTCCAGCGACGACCTGTACAAGACTCGCGATTGGTTCGCCAGGCACGGGAACTACGCTGTACTGGTGGCCCGCCTGATACCCGGCATGCGCTCTTACGTGTCAGTGCCTGCAGGGCTTGCTTCTATGCCGTTCGGACGCTTTCTCGCCTTCTCCGCCATCGGCAGCGGTATTTGGAACAGCATACTTGTGCTGGCGGGTTACTATTTGGGTAGCAATTGGGACACCGTGCAGGGCTGGCTAGCACCTCTCGGCCCCATCGTCTACCTGTTCATCTTCGGGCTGTTGGTCGTCTTTGTAGTCAAGCGTTTGCGCGATAAATTCCGTCCCGCTTCGCCCATGGACGGGCGGGAGGGCTGATCCCGTAGCCTGGAAGTTGACTTGGTTCTACTGGTGGTCAGGACTGATGCAAAGTCTCAAAGGCAGCAAACTGAGCGCACAAACCACACAGTGTCATTCCGAACGTAGTGAGGAATCGGGTGGTGGTCGGTCTCAAGT
>JBBSIK010000240.1:0-5277 GCA_038232115.1 Chloroflexia bacterium | reverse complement strand
TGGAACCATATCGCCTTTGCACCTGCCACAATAGCTTCATCCACTATATCGGAAAGGTACTCAGGGCGACGGAAAACGTCCACCACCTCTGGTGGCTCCGGCAGGTCGGCAAGGCTGGGATAGGCCTTTACGCCCAGCACCTCGTGTTCGGTCGGGTTCACAGGCACCACGTCGTAGCCGTGCTCATGCAAGTAATGCCCCACCGCAAAGCTAGGCCGCACCGGGTCCGACGATAACCCCACAATCGCCACACGCCCAACGCGGCTGTGATGTCTTTCGGATCGGCAAAGTTCTCGGGCTGTGCGTCCATGTGCTTTGCTCCATGTTCTGAAACGCATCTGAAGGGTGAAGTGGTTCACTAAACGCGGATGCTGCTGTCCGCTGGACTCTCTTGAGCAAGCCGCATCACGTTTCACGCATTACCTCCGCATTCTATGCTCAACCATCAGACATCTGTCCATGACGGTGACCAGGCCCGCCTGCCGAGCGCGACGAGCGGCCTGCATATTTACTATGCCCGACTGTATCCAGATAGCCTTTGCGCCGGAGGCTATCGCATCATCAACCACGCTATCGAGATACTCGGCGCGGCGGAATACGTCCACCAGTTCGGGTGGCTCCGGCAGGTCCTGGAGGCTGGTGTATGAAGGCTCACCCAGCACCTCCGTTTCCATCGGATTGACGGGTATTACCTGATAGCCCACTTGCTGTAGATAGCGGGCCACACCATGGCTCGCCTTTGATGGGTCGGACGACAGGCCAACCACCGCCACCCGCTTCATCCCTAAAGCAGCCTCGATGTCTTTTGGGTCAGCAAAGTTTTCGTAACGGTCGTGCATGGTCTCTCCTATAAGTGGTGGCTAACCGCTAACACGTCGGACGCATTAGCTGAAGTGACTAAGAAGATATGGTAATCGAGACTCCTGTGAGCATAGGAAACGCTCGATGCAGGTGAAAGGGGGAGACAGTGTTTGCCACACCGGATGTGCCGGTAATTTGGAAAAAAGGGTGGCTTCGAGTACGCAAAGCTTACATTTTGAAGAAAGGGAACTTCCGCAACCGGGGCGTCTCGTGTAGTGAGGGTCGTCCGGCCCTCCGGCCACTTCGCTGCTTCCTCGTAGAAGAGGAAGTGCTGCGTGCCACTCACGTGCCCGGCTTGTCCGCATGCGGGATAGGCGTGTACTGCTGCGCGTCTGCCTTGAGACATGCGCCAGTATAACATATTGGGGGTGAGGGGCTAGGGATCAGGGGTAAGAACCTGTCGTAACCTTGGCGCATCACTTGGTATCTTGGCGTTTTCGCCTCCGATCAGCCCCTAGCCCCCAGCCCCTAGCCCCTCACCGTCGCCTCTTTCAGGTCGCGCACGAACTCTGATACGCCCGGTATGACATCGTCTTCGGGAAGGCTATCTATCAGGTTGATTAGCGCGCTGGCTACCACGGCACCATCCGCCCACCGGGAGACTTTTGCCACATGCTCCGGCGTGCTGATGCCGAAGCCGACTACGAGCGGCAGGTCGGTGTACCGGCGCACGCGGGTTAGCATCTCGTCTATGCCCTCGCTCAGTTCGGCACGTGCGCCGGTGACGCCGACGAGCGACACGCAGTAGATGAAGCCGCTTGCCATCTCGGCCACTCGCTTGAGGCGGTCATTAGTGCTGGTGGGGGCAACCAGGAAGATCAGGTCAATGCCTGCCGCCTCGCACTGTACATGGAGATCGCCGGCCTCATCGGGCGGCAGGTCGGGCACGATGAGGCCATCAACACCGGACTGCGCGCAATCCACAACGAAGCGCTCGAGGCCATATCGCAGTACCGGGTTGTAGTATGTCATGAAGAGGAGAGGCACGTCGTTGGCACGGCGGGCCTCGGCGGCTATATTGAGGCAGGCGGCTAGCGTCACACCTTGCGCGAGGGCAGCCTCAGAGGAACGCTGCACGGTAGCGCCGTCGGCCATCGGATCGGAGAACGGCACCCCCATCTCGATCAGGTCGGCCCCCTGCCGTGCCATGATCGGCACAAGCTGCCGCGTCATCTCAAGCGATGGGTACCCCACCGTCACGTAGGGGATAAGGGCGGCCTCATTGGCTTTCTTGAGGCGGCGAAAAGTGGCAGCGATGCGGCTCATTGTGCCTGTGCCTCACCTGTGGGCGCAGTAAGGGTGATGCCCAGTTCCTCGGCCACGGTGCCCATATCTTTGTCTCCCCTGCCCGACAGGTTGATTACGACCATTTTGTCCACAGCCAGGGACGCCGCCAACTTTGCCCCATAGTAGATAGCGTGTGCCGACTCCAGGGCCGGGATGATCCCTTCTGTACGGCACAGCAGCTTGAAGCCGTCCAATGCCTCCGCATCAGTCACACCAACGTATTGGGCGCGCCCGGTATCACGCAAGTGGCTATGCTCAGGGCCAACACCTGGGTAGTCGAGGCCTGCCGATATGCTGTGTGTCTCGACCACCTGCCCATGATCGTCCTGGAGCATATACGAGCGCGAGCCATGCAGCACCCCAATCGAGCCTGCGGACAGAGTGGCGGCGTGCTTGCCACTGGTGATGCCTTCGCCTGCCGCCTCCACACCCACCAGACGCACATCCGCGTCTCCGATGAAGGGGTAAAAGATGCCGATGCTATTGCTGCCCCCGCCCACGCAGGCCACTACATAGTCGGGGAGTTGGCCCGCCTGCTTAAGCGACTGCTGCCTGGCCTCGCGGCCTATTATGCTCTGGAAGTCACGCACGATAGTGGGATAAGGGTGCATGCCAACCGCCGAACCGATGAGGTAATACGTGGTATGCACGTTGCTTACCCAGTCGCGCACGGCCTCGTTGATGGCGTCCTTGAGCGTGCGGCTGCCGGAGGAGACAGGCCGAACCTCGGCACCGAGCAGCTTCATGCGGAACACGTTGAGGGCCTGGCGCTGTATGTCAACTTCGCCCATGTAGACAATGCATTCCAGCCCCAGCATGGCGCATACTGTGGCTGAGGCAACACCGTGCTGGCCCGCACCGGTCTCCGCGATGATGCGCTGCTTGCCCATCCTCTTCGCCAGCAGCGCCTGGCCGAGCGCATTGTTGATCTTGTGCGCGCCCGTATGAGCTAAATCCTCCCGCTTGAGATAGATGTGCGCGCCGCCCATCTCCCCCGTCAGGCTCTTGGCGAAATAGAGGGGAGTTGCACGGCCCACGTAGTGCTTCTCAAAATCGCGCAACTCCGCCAGGAACTCAAGGTCATCCTTGTAACGCGCATATTCCTGCTCCAACTCCGCAAGCGCGGGCATCAGCACCTCCGGGGCGTATTTGCCGCCGAACTGGCCGAAGTGACCCCCGGCATCGGGCATATTATAGGCCTGCTGCGTATCAGGCGTCTTCTCTGTTATGTTAACCATCTGATTGTCCTTTCCCTGCGACCCCGCAAAGCGTGCCGCATCTATAAACTGCTTTATCAGCCTGCTATCTTTTACGTTGCCAATCTCTACCCCGCTGCTAACGTCCACGCCGAACGGAGTCACAGATACAACAGCTTCACCAACGTTGTGCGGTGTTAGACCACCCGCCAGGATGACCGACAGCCGTAAAGCCAACTCAGAGGCTAGAGACCAATCTGCCGTCTCACCCGTGCCACCATATTCACCGGGACGGTATGTGTCGAGCAGAAGCCGCATGCGTTCACCCATGTTGAGCGCAATATAGGGGCGTAGAACAGCCAGCACTTGCTCCAGGCTCAGATGGCTGGGGAAGCGTAACGCTTTGATTACAGGGTAATAATGCGCGCACTCGGCAACCTGCTCCGGTGTTTCGTCGCCACTCAGTTGTAGTACATCGAGGCCCACTTGCTCGGCAACTTGCCGCATCCTTTCAGTCGTCTCATTCACAAACACACCGACGAGCATAGGTCTACGATCTTCGCTGTCCAGGGCAGCGCGGATTGCACGTGCGGCTTCGATGCTGATCTGGCGGCGGCTGGGGGCAAACACCAGCCCTATCATACCAGCACCTTCTCGCGCAGCCACAAGGGCGTGCTCAGGTTCCATGATGCCACAGATCTTCACAGTAACGCCTTCCATGCCTATTGCCATAACTAACTGGCCTCCGCGAAGGCAGACGCAATCCCGCACATCTCCCGCGTGGCGGCGGCAAGATCGGGCGACGTCAGCAGACCTTCACCCACCAGCAGCGCATCCACGCCCAGCCGTGCCATCGCTTCCCGGTCGCCCGCGTCGCGTATGCCGCTTTCGGCCACCGTGACGATGCCATTCGGAATTAGCGGCAACAACATACGTGTGGTGTCCAGGCTCACGCTGAATGTACGCAGGTCGCGGTTGTTGATGCCGATAATGTCAGCGCCCGCATCAAGCGCGGCGTGTAGCTCAACTTCATTATGCACCTCGACTAGAGCCGACATGCCCAGGCTCGCCGCCAACTCTCTGTACTCGCGTAGCTGGCTGGTATCCAGCACCGAAGCAAGCAGCAGCACAGCATCAGCGCCACACCCTCGTGCCTCGTATATCTGGTACGCGTCCACGATGAACTCTTTGCAGAGCACGGGTAGCGACACCCACATGCTCACCACCGCCAGGTCGTCCAGGGAACCACCAAAGAAGCGGCTGTCCGCCAGCACAGAGATAGCTGCGGCCCCGTTGCGCTGGTATATAGACCCCACACCTGCTGGGTCAAGGTCGGGACGTAACGGCCCTTTGGAGGGGCTACGGCGCTTTATCTCGGCGATCACTCTGGGGCCAGGACGCGACTCATACATGAGAGCAGAGCGGAAATCCCGCGCAGGGCCATAACGCTCGATATCGCGCACCAGGCAGGGGACGGGACGCATCAGTTTGCGCTGAGTTACATCTTCGCGCTTGTTTGCTACGATGTCGTCAAGTATGCTCATGCGGCCACTCCCGCGCGTGCCTTCTTAGACGCTTTCGACTTGCCCAGCTGCTTCTTGGGCGCTTCAGCGTGCAGAGCGGCATCGAGGGCTGGGTCTTCGTGCATGGGCGGGCCGCCGGTGAGCACGGGGTTGCGGCTGAATTCGGCCAGGCGGTCCAGCGTATCCAGCGCGGCTCCACTGTCTATCGCTTGCGCGGCCTTGCCTATGCCTTCCTGCATCGAACCCACCATCTCGGCAGCAAACAGCGCGGCGGCGGCATTCAGTAGCACTACATCACGCTTTGGCCCAAGCTCGCCCCCAAGTATAGCGCGAATGATAACCGCGTTGTCCTCCGCCGAGCCACCCAGGATAGCCTCGCGGGAAGCCCTCTGAAGGCCAAGTTCCTCCGG
>JBBSIK010000239.1:0-5298 GCA_038232115.1 Chloroflexia bacterium | reverse complement strand
TACACAGCGCCAAGTATCGCTTCGACCGCCCGACCCATGTTCGTGCCTCTCGCCCTGCCACCGGCGGCTTCTTCCCCGTGACTCATGTAGAGGTATTCGCCCAGCTCCAGTGGCACTGCGAGTTCGGCCAGCGTGTTTAGCCGCACCAGAGCGCCCCTGAGCGAGGAAAGCTGGCCCTCCGCCATATTCGCCTGGCTCTTGAACAGATCACTCGACACTATAAAACCGAGCACCGAATCGCCCAGGAACTCGAGCCGCTCATTCGAGCCGAGAGCAAAATCCGGGACCTCATGCAGATAAGATTTGTGGACGAGCGCATTGACCAGGTGCTCTCGGTTCTGAAACGAGTAGCCGATTTTCTCCTCAAGCTCGGAAAGCGGCCTCTGGGGAAGCGCGCCCTCACCTTTGCGCTCAGTGGCAACCGCTTCATGGACCCGAGATGGGGTGCTCACGACTTGCGGTGTTGGTGTTGTTCCTGGCGGGAGGTGATCGCCGTCCATCTGACCTCTAGCTTGCGCTGCGGAGGGCATCATCGAGGTTTATACCCGCGCTCCCGGCAAGCGCCTGTAGACGAGGCCAATTCACGTCGAAGGTATAACGGTAGTGCCCTTCCGAGAGATCGCTGCTTTGAGAAGTCGCAAGACCCGTGGTGACCAGGAAGCGGGCAAAAGCGTCAGCGATGTCGTTGCCTCGTGGGTCTGTATCGTCCACGGTAACACGGCCTCCCGACTGCGCCGCCATCCTGATACCGTCGGCAAAGCTGGGCGCAAGTCTGGCAGCCTGCGTACGACTCTCCTCGGCAATCGCGCCTATCTCGGCGGGCACGTCCTGCACGACTGAGGCATCGCGCTCGGCTTCTCTCGCCTCGTTCTGCATGAGGGGGCGTTCGACTATATAGTTGAGTAGTTTCGTAAGACTATCGGCCATAAAAGTAGCTTCTCCTATTTTTGATGTGCAGGAACATTATACACTCATTTGCGCAGAGGCGAGTCGAAAGTTGAAAGTGACGAGTAGTTATCAAGTGCCAGTAAAGAACCTTTCCTAATCTTTACGCGTTCTTTGCGTCTTTGCGTTTCCGTCTCCACCTCTTTATACCGCCTCTCTTCAAGCCGTTGCGAATGTGAATTCCATCTGCATGCGTGTTATAATCCCGATATGGCAAATGGGAGGAGTAAGGGTGGCCTCAGGCAGGCGGTGGGTGGCGGGGAGGACCCCGCGTATGTGCCTGCCGGTCTCCGTATTGTGCTTCCGCTGCCGCCCAGCGTCAACAACCAGTATGCGACAGTGAACGGTAGGCGGGTACTCAGTGCCGAGGCGCGCCAATTTAAGTCGGGTGTGAAACGTCAGATCGAGGAGATGATCTTCTCCGGGCAACTGGGGAGCAATATGCTTGCTTCGATACGGGGCGGCTATCTCTCGCTCTTTATAGACTTTTACTTCGTTACTCCTATGAAGCGCGATCTGGATGGTGGTCTTAAGGTGACACAGGATGCCCTTTGTGAGGCGCTGGGGATGAATGACAATCGCGTGGTTGACATTCATCTTGTCAAGCGCATAGACCCACTCAATCCACGTATCGAGGTGCAATTGGAGACCATACCGGAAGATGAATGGCAGTTCGATGAGGAGTATCTCTACCTCGAAACAGGCGGCGAATAGGTCCACAAGTGCTGGTGGCGTTCCCCTGGCTGACCGCTATGTACGGGTAGATGGCCTCCGAGTGCGCTACGTCGAGGCAGGAGTAGAGCACCCGGATTTCTGTATCGGGGTTGGAACAACATGCGACATAGTAAGTGCGCTCGCGCAGGTTGCTGAAACGAAAGTTATGAGAGCTACAAGCACAGTGACAGACTCGGCAGACCGTCAAGCTGGTGAGCCTATGCCGCAGGTAAGCAGCCGCACTCTTGAGGTGGAGGGCATCATGGTGCGCTAACTTGAGGCTGGCGAGGTCAATGCAGGGACGACTGTTCTCATGCTTCATGGCGTCCAATCTGGGGCTGACCTGTTCTTGCCTCATCCCTTATATGCTCTCGCCGCCGACTTTCATGTGATCGCGCCTGATCTGCCGGGCTTTGGTGGTTCCGGCCTGATGGCTGAGTACGGGATGGTGCCCTATGCGAATGTGATGTTTGCTTTCATGCAGGCGCTTGGTTGCGAACGCTTCTGCATCATGGGGCATTCGATGGGGGCACAGATTGGTATAGTCATGGCCGCAATGCACCCTGAGCGTATCCACAGGTTGCTGTTGGTAGATGGCGCCGGGCTTCCACAGGCGGGACCGGCATGGCTGAATCCCGTGCGGATGATGACGGACTCCAGCATGAGGCACTTCAAGCTCTACCCCACCGTCTTCCGGCTTGCTCGCCAGGCACGCGCCATGCGAGAAGTGCTCCCGATGATACAGCACGAACACATTACCGACCATCTGAAGCACGTCACCGTACCCACGCTTATCATATGGGGATCACGCGACCGCGTGGCTCCCCTGGAACATGGCGCACTGCTTGCCAAGCGCATCCCCAACGCCCGGCTGGTGATCATCAGAGGTGCGGGCCACATGCCTTTCTATCAGAAGCCTACGCAGTTCGTGAAGCTGGCGAGAGGGTTCTTTAAGACCGAAACGTGACGCGTAACACGTTTCAAAACCGGAGGTGAGATTTGGAGGTTAACGGGCAGTTGGAGATGGATGAGCTGTTGGTCGAGGCCGAGGAAGCTATAGCCGAGGAGGCCGACAAGCCGGAGCCTACCGGGCCTAAGATCATCGCACCCCGTCCGGCTGGGGAACACGATACGGTGGTTGTGCTCGACTTTGGTTCGCAGTATTCACAACTTATCGTGCGCAGAGTGCGCGAACTGGGAGTCTACTGTGAACTGCTCCCCTTTGATGCCCCTCCCTCTGAAATAGAGCGGCTCAGGCCCAAAGCCTTCATTTTGTCGGGCGGGCCTGCCAGCGTGTACGATCTGCACGCTCCTCAACTGCCTGCTTATGTTGTCCAGAGTGGAACGCCCTTACTTGGTATATGTTATGGCATGCAGCTTCTAACAATAGAGTATGGGGGTCGCGTGGAACCTGCAAAGGAACGCGAATATGGTCCCGCCAATATCCGGCGAGTTACTGACTCGCCACTCTTCAAGCACTTCGATGATGAGTTCCCTGTCTGGATGAGCCACGGCGACCGGGTAGCCGAGCTGCCGCCAGGATTCGAGGTGCTGGCCTCCTCGCCGGGTGCGCCTATGGCTGCCATGGGCCGTGGCACGGTGTTGGGACTGCAATTCCACCCGGAGGTAATGCACACGCCTGGGGGCGCGGAAATACTCTCCAACTTCCTGTTCGACGTAGCAGGTCTGCGCTCTACGTGGAGTGCCGCTTCATTTATCGAGACGGCTGTCGAGCAGATACGTGCCTCGGTGGGTGATGGTCGCGTGCTCTGTGGTCTGAGCGGTGGGGTCGACTCGGCGGTAGCGGCGGCGCTTGTGCATCGGGCTATGGGCGACCGGCTGACCTGCCTGTTCGTGGACAATGGACTGCTGAGACAAGACGAGGCCCATGAAGTGGTTGAGACCTTTCGCCGCAACATGCAGATGAATCTGATAGCGGTGGACGCCACCGACCGGTTTCTTGCAGTGCTCAATGGAGTTGACGACCCCGAGGAGAAGCGTAGGCGCATCGGCAAAATGTTCATTCGCGTATTCGAGACGGAAGCCTCCAAACTGGGCACATTCGACTTCCTGGCCCAGGGCACCCTGTATCCTGATATTATCGAGAGCGCCAGCCCTGAACGCAAGTCCGCCGCGCGCATCAAGACGCACCATAACGTAGGTGGACTACCCACAGATTTGCGCTTCAAGCTGGTCGAGCCGCTGCGCTACTTGTTCAAAGATGAGGTGCGACGGGTCGGCCTGGAACTTGGATTGCCCGATGAAATCGTCTGGCGGCAACCCTTCCCCGGCCCCGGCCTGGCGGTGCGCCTTCTTGGACCGATCACAAGAGAGCGGTTGGCGACGCTTCGGGCGGCAGATGCTATCATGCGGGACGAGTTGAAGCTGGCAGGACTGATGCGTGAAACCTGGCAGGCATTTGTCGTGCTGCTGCCTGTGCGTAGCGTTGGCGTAATGGGCGATAATCGCACCTATGCCGATGTTGTTGCCATCCGTGCCGTTACCTCGGTGGACGGCATGACCGCCGATTGGGCCAGGCTGCCTTATGACGTGCTTGGCCGCATGTCGAGCCGCATTGTCAACGAGGTGGCGCACGTGAACCGCGTGGTGTATGACATCACCTCGAAGCCGCCTGCGACCATCGAGTGGGAGTGAGCGCGAGACGGACTACAGCCCAGGAAGTTGAGATCCCGGCCCCGATGAGCGCCAGAGCGGGAACACGGCATGTAGGTGGCCTGCTTTCGCGAGTGCTCGCCAGCGAATGGGGCCTGGCGGCACTCATATTCGTCTTCACGCGGGCGTTTGCCCTGGTAGGGGCATACAGCGGCGCGACACGCCTGGTCAGGGAGCAACCAGCCTACAGCAAAGGCTGGCTCGCCGAAATGTCTCTCATGTGGGACGCTGCCTACTATGCGACCATCGCTCGGAGTGGCTACTCATTCAACCCGATGGCTCCGGCGGGGTCAAACGTCGCCTTCGCACCCCTCTATCCCTTTCTCATCAACGTTCTCTCCAATGTGCTGCGATGGCTCACTTTCGGCTGGAACTGGGGTAACGATCCATACGGTCCGTTCATAGCTGCCGGGCTACTCATCAGCAACCTCTCCTTCTTCGTGGCGCTCGCGCTATTGATCAGGTGGCTCGCGCCCAGACTTGGCCTGTCCGGCGCGGGTATGGTGGCGCTTGGGCTGGCGTCGCTTCCCACGGCGTTCTTCTTCTCAGCTGTGTACACCGAAAGCCTGTTCTTGATGCTGGCTATAGCTTGCTTTTGCGTAGCGCACTCGGCATTGCGGTGGAAGTGGCTGCTGGTGGGGCTGCTCGGTATGCTGGCATCTTTAACTCGCTTCACCGGAGTGCTGCTGCTGCCCGTGCTCCTGCTCGACTATCTGGCGCAGGTGGGTTGGAAGCCCGTGCGAGTGCGGGCCGAGATCGTATGGCTGGGATTGGTCCCGGCGGGTGTGGGCCTGTACATCGGGTTCCTGTGGTGGCGCTTTGGCAACCCTGCTGCTATGAACGAGAGCATGCTTTTGGGCTGGAACCACCAGGCCTCGTTCTTTATAGAAACCTACTGGAACAGCGCGGCCCAACTCTGGAACAGTCTCACAGGAGCCGTAGCGCAAGACCCGGTGCTTCACTACG
>JBBSIK010000238.1:0-5336 GCA_038232115.1 Chloroflexia bacterium | reverse complement strand
GAACTGTATCGTAACCCTGGCGTCCTGGCGTTTCCATCGCCTACTAGCCCCCGTCCCCAGTGCATCTTCAACCAACTTATTAGGGAATAGAGGGTTTTTCGGGGGACACCCCCAGCCCCGGCAGGGGAGAACCTCTGCACCCCCTCTTTCACTAATATGTACCCTGTGATCCTGCACTAGCCTGCCTGGGAAAGCGTTTCAAGCGTTTCCATCGCCAGGCGGCGGCTTTCAGTGGGCTTCACGGGGGCATCTGAGCCAACGATTTTGCCGTCGGCATCAATGACGTACTGGCCGCGCTGCACTCTCGGAATGGTGGTGCCGTCCTCGATGGTCTTTGTGGTGGCGCTGTCCCAGGCTTGTGATACATGAAGATCGGGGTCAGACAGCAGAGTGAAAGGCAGGTTGAGTGCCTCGCGGAATTTCTTGTGGCTCTCAACGCTGTCTGGGCTGATCCCAAGCACGACGGCATTGTTGCTTTCGATCTGCGGGTATGAGTCTCGGAAGGCGCAGGCTTGCAATTCACAGCCGCCGGTGAAGTCCTCAGGATAGAAGTACAAGATCACGTTCTTGCCACGGTAGTCGGACAGTCTCACGGGCTTGCCCTCATCGTTGGTTAGTTCAAAATCGGGCGCTGTCGCACCCACTGATAGAGATGCCATGTTGTGTAATCCTCCTTGAGAAGCTAACGAAACTCTGTGCCTGATTGCCGTATCACGCCTGGGATGGAGTGTTGCGACAGCCGCTTGGCGCAGATGCATAATTGTCCATAGCAGTAAAGCACATAGCAAGCCACGCCACATTGTGCTCACGTCAGTGCTTCCGAGCAGCCGTAAGTGTTCACACTTGGAGCGCATGGGCATGCTCCTGACGGGGGTGTGGGGGTACTTTCCTTCTGGGCGGATGCCTGTTGAGTAAGGACGGCGGGTGTCCCCACTTCCCTACTCTGAACACTTATGAGCAACCCGTTACTTTGACAGCAAACAAGTTGAGTGTTAAGCTGCTATATCTATCTGACCAGGAGGGCACAATGAACAACAAGGCGACTCCGGACTTCAGCGAGTATGACAGGTACATAGAGGTCAACTTCGATGCTATGGTGGAGGAATTGCGGCAGTTCTGCTCCAAACCGACACTTGCCGGGCAGCGCATAGGCTGGGAGGAGGGCACGGCGCTAGTCGAGGGGTTGTTGGAGCCTCTAGGAGCAAGCACACGCACATTGCCTGTGGGGGATGCGCCGCCGGTAGTCCTTGCCGAATTGGGCGGGGGCGAACGTACCCTGCTGATGTACAACCACTACGATGTGCAGCCTCCCGAACCGCTGGAACTATGGGAATCGCCACCCTACGCAGGCGAAGTGCGTGACGGTAGATTCTATGCGCGTGGCGTGGCCGACGACAGGGGCGACTTCCTTTCGCGGATACTGGCGATACGCGCATACAAGGCCACTGTAGGCGAGCTACCATTGCGCATACTCTGGTTGGTCGAGGGCGAAGAAGAGGTCGGCAGTCCTCACCTATCTCCCGTCGTCCGAGAGCATGCCGAAGAACTGCGAGCCGACTGGTGCGCGTGGGAGGCATCCGGGCGCGATGTCCAGGACAAGCCGCAGGTGATATGCGGCCTCAAGGGTATGCTGTACGTAGAACTGCACGCCACCGGCCCCGGCTACGACGCCCACTCCGGCCTCGGTGGGATATTGCCTAACCCTGCATGGCGGCTGGTGATGGCGCTCTCTAGCTTGCGCGACGAGCGGGGCAACTTCGTGATGGATGGCCTGCACGAACTCGTTGATCCGCCAACCGACGCCGAGAAGCGCGCTGCCGATGCAATGCCATTCGACGAGCAGGCCCGGCTCGACCTATACAGTCTGAGCGGATGGCAGCGCGGGCTTAAGGGTAGAGAGGTGCTGTACGCCGAGATGTTCGAGCCGACTGCTAATATTGCAGGCTTCACCAGCGGCTACAGCGGCGAAGGGTCCAAGACTATCGTGCCCAGCAAAGCCATGGTGAAGATGGACTTCCGCCTGGTGCCCCACCAGACACCAGATAAGATGCTGGAAAAGCTGCGCGCTCACCTTACAAAACGAGGTTATAGCGACATCGAAGTCGTGAAGATAGGCGAATTACAGCCTGCCAAAACGCCGGTAGACAGCCCACTCGTGCAGGCCGCAGCCGATGTATGGCACGATATGGGCGTGGCCGACGTGGTGGTCGCCCCGATGACCGGTGGCAGTGGTCCGATGTCGCTGATTACCGCAGAACTGGGCATACCCACGATAATGGCGGGCGGTGTGGGCTTCGCCGGTTCACGCGCCCACGCGCCCAACGAGAGCATACGCATAGAGGACTTCAAAAATGGCATCCGCTACTGGGGCCGCTTCTTCGCCAAACTTGCGGCGATGGAGGCTAGGGACCAGTAGGAGACGAAACGCAAAGGCGCAATGACGCAAGGAACGCGCAAAGATTTAGAAGGGGTTCTTCACTAACCACTAACCACCACTCGGTACTTTCCACTTCGTCGGAGCATATAATGACAAACCACCCACTGCGTATTGACATAAAGACTGCCCAGCACGACCGGAGCTGGGACAATATACTGCGGTACTGGCAGGACGGTGAGGCCGAGGAAGCGATTACCGGCGGCTGGCTATTCGACCACTTTGTGCCGATCAACGGGCACGTAGAGGGGCCTTGTATGGACGGCTGGACGCTGCTTGGCGCGCTCGCGGCCTCTACCAAGCGTCTGAGGCTGGGCTTGATGGTGGGATGCAACGGCTATCGTTATCCCGCCGTGCTTGCCAAGATCGCTACAACCGTGGACCGGGTCAGTGGCGGCAGGCTCGACATGGGCCTGGGCGCGGGCTGGTTTGAGCTTGAGTACAACATGTACGGCATACCCTTCCCCGCGCCCGCCCAGCGCATCCACGAACTGGACGAGTCGTGCCAGGTGCTCAAGTTGCTATGGACGCAGGAGCTATCCGACTTCGACGGCAAGTATTACAAGCTCACGCAGGCCCGCCACGAACCCAAGCCCGTGCAAACGCCCCATCCACCTTTCACAATAGGTGGCGGCGGCGAGAAGCTGACCCTGCGCGTGGTCGCCAAGCACGCCAATATCTACAACGCGCCGGGAGGCACACCCGAGGAGATACAGCATAAGAACCGAGTGCTGGATGAGCACTGCGCGGCTATTGGTAGAGACCCGGACGAAATTCGGCGTTCATGGCAATTCTACTTGAAGGACCCAAGCGAAGTGGACGGCATACAGGCTCGCATCGAGAGCTACCTGGCAGTTGGCATAGACCACATCTGTATCGGCCTGCCAAGCGAGTACCATGAGGGCCTCGTGGGAGAGATCGCCCGGAAGGTGTCCTCACTACTCGGCTAGAGATTAGCGCCACCGCAGCTAATTTGGAACGGGACAGAGGCAGTCATTGGACCAATGGAGTCGGGAAACTTACCAACAAGACCTTCGTCGTGAACGATTTGCAGTTCCTATTTGCGCTGCAATGTCCGTAAGGGTTCAGAATAGGGGTACACAGGGGAGTACCCCTATTCTGAACCCTTACCAATATCCAAATGGTGGAGGTACTACTTCTCTTCTGGTATAATCAAGACTAAGCCCTGTATTTAGTAGCATTGTGACGACGTGACGACCGCGTACCCGTCCCGACCAAGACCGGAAAGGTGCAGATGAACGCTCTATTACGTCCAAACGCTTCGCGCAGGTGGCGACTGCTTTTCGCTGCTCTTGCCTTCGTTATCGTGTTCTGTGGCGCTGTATCGCCCACTTCGGTGCGCCACGCCTGGGCAGAGCAGACGGTTGCGGTAGCCGAAGTAACGGCTCCACTGACGGGCCAGAGCCAGGCTCCCGCGTCCCAACCCTCCGGCCAGGCGCCAATCCCTGGCTCACCGCTTGTCAGCATAGGGCGGTCTCGTTACTTTTCGCAAACAGGCCATTTCTTGCGTGGGGCTTTCCTCACGTTCTGGGAGTCGCATGGCGCGCTACCTGTCCTGGGGCTGCCGATAACCGAGCCGATAACCGAGGACGGGCTTACGGTGCAGTATTTGGAGCGAGTGCGGCTGGAATGGCACCCGGAAATCTCCAAAGACCCTAAACAGCAGGTGCTCCTGACAAGGCTCGGCGCGATTACGACTGAGCACAGGGGCCTCACCTTCGACCGAGTGGCAACCGGCGATAACACCTTGCAGTCCCACTTCTTTGGAGAGACGGGCCACAACCTCGCCAACGCATTCCTCACCTACTGGCAGCGCAACGGCGGCCTTGCCGTTTTTGGCTATCCGATCTCGGAAGAGCTAGTCGAGACGAATGCAGGGAATGGCCGCCCTTACACCGTGCAATATTTCGAGCGCAACCGCTTCGAGTGGCACCCTGAGAACCCGCAAACCTCCAATGTGCAGCTTGGCCTCCTGGGCGTCGAATATGCCCACGAGGAAGGCCTGTCACCCCTGGCTCGTATCCTCCTGCCCTCCCACATCACCGATAACGAGGACTTCAGCGACTCGCCTGCCCTCAATGACTATGTGGACAGCGACCTCATCCCTGCGTTGAAGCTGCTGGGGCACACTCCACAGTTCAAGTGGGTGCCTGCCCTCATAGTGCAGAATAAGATTTTCGTTGAGTTCGCCAACATTGGCGAAGAAGGCGTGGCCGGGGCGTTCGTGGCTACCTACAGCAAGAGCAGCCCCTATGTGATAGTTATACCAGAGTCGCAGCGCAATGCCTCGCCCGAGTCGGTGGCGAGCGTGCTGGCACACGAGGGCACCCACGCTCAGGACGTAATTAGCGGTGTGATCACGGCCCGCTCGAACTGTAGTGTTGAGGAAGAGATACGCGCCTATCTCAACGGTCTAGGCTCCTGGCTGGTGCTGAAGGGTAACGACGCTCTGGCACAGAGATACCCGGTTGGTAGCCTCGACGCTTCCATCAACCGCTCCCTGCGCGATTTCAACAACGGCAATACTACCCTTGGTATAAACTTCGACCTGCAAGCGGGCCGTGCGTTCCTCACAAACCTTTACGGCTCCAGTTGCGGTAGATAGATACCGCACTGAATTCACTATTCTAAAAACAGAGGATGCAAGGGTACTCCCTTGCTGGGGTGTGGGGTGTCTTCACATTCCCCTTTCCTTCCGTATTTTCTCAGAACAGCAGGGTCCGGCCCTAGCCCCTTTCCCCTAAGTACAATCAAGTAGTTTTAGCGGGAATGAGTTAAACTGTTGGGAGGAGGAGATGCTGCGAAAACCTTTAGAGATCCCTGTCCCAACAGCAGACGAATTGGAAGCCTTAGCTACCCTGTATCAAACCATGCGCGAGGT
>JBBSIK010000237.1:0-5350 GCA_038232115.1 Chloroflexia bacterium | reverse complement strand
GCAGTGGCAGTGGCAGTGGCGGCGTGCGTAGGCGTGTGGGAAGCTGTCGGAGGCGCCAACTCTGGTACCGTAGCTGTCGGCTGGAAGGTTGGGGCTGCTGACGGCGTGGGCGCTTGTGTAAGGGTTGGAGTGGGCGGTACGGGTGTGGGCGCGACAAGTGTGACTGTTACCTTATCCTGCGATACGTGCTGTATGCGTACTCCCTGTGGTGCTGTGGTTTGTAGAGGCAAGTCGAATGTGCCGGCATCATGGCCGGATGCATCAACAAAAGCCTTAACGTCTGACGGCTTGATGCTTTGCAACCTGTTGAATGTGCCCGCAAGCGTCACACTTATGCGGTCTGGCTGGACAGTGGCGGCGTAGCCCGGCGGCACCCCTTCGGCAGACGGCGCCACCGGTATGTCAAGGGTGCTCTGAAGCACTTCCATCTCTACAGTGACGCTGATTGTGCGTGACTGGCCGGGATAAAGCTCGACGTTCGGCGGCAGAATCAACTCAGTAGTCGTGACTACGGTAGATGTTGTACCCGTTATGCCCACAGGGGCTGTTTCCAGGCTCTGGAGGGCCTCCAGTATGTTAGGTGAGCAGCACACTGTCACGTTGGTCGGCTGCCACTTTACTATGGGAGCCAGGCCCGGCGCAGGCTGACCTATGATGGGCACACGCACAGGTACCGCTTTGTAGTTGAACAGCAGCTTGATGGGTACGGATACCTGTACCGTAGACGGATCAAAGGCAACCCTGTTTACCTCTTTACCGCTGTCATCAATCGCCACCGGCGACCTCTGACCCTGCTGGGTAGAGGCTTTGGCATCAATATCCACCGGCACTATTACCTGTTTGATCCGGTTCACAGCGTCCTGAGAGCCTGTGATGCGCACGCTTCCCGGCTCAACCTGCGGCACATCGGTCCTGTATCCCATGGCGGGCGTGCCGTTCAGTTGAACAACTACCGAGAGTACTTTGGTAGCCTGTATCTCAAGTTGGACCTGGACCCTGCCGGGATCCACACTCGTATTGACCGAACCATTTTGCAAACCCTTGGCATCAATGAGCACGGGTACTTCGTGTACACCCGCGTCCAGACCCTTCAAATCAATATAGGGGTGCAGGTCCGACTGCCTGAGATTGCTCATCAGGTCCTGCGGAGCCTGTACTGTCATATCAACTACTGTGGGCACCATGCTTATTACGCGCAGGTCTTGTCTCGTGCCTCGAACCTCGACATCCCGCCCCTTGAACGAGGTGGTTTGCGCCGGATTCTCGAGGTTTGCGACGTAGAACCACAGAAGCACAGCCAATATAATAGAGAGCACAAGGCGACCCAATCTGTCATCAATCTGCACGGGGGGCAGACCTCGCGCCAATATGTTCCTGCGGGCAGGCATCACGGCGGCTGCGCTTGTGTCAATAATCGTGGTCACGCCGTCAGATAATTGTGTGGCATTTGGCTGTGTGTCGAGAATCTCACCGGCGCACTCCCCGATCACAACATCTTCGGGCGAAGTTATCGCGCCGCTTGCCTTATCTACCCGCGCAGCGACAGCCGGCTCATCCTGAGTCGGCGCTGAATCCTGTACATCTAAATCGGGGCGGGATTTTTCGGCCTTCATGGTGTCTACATTATAACGCAGCCTTGACCTGCTGGACACCTTAATCTGCACACATGAATGGTAATTCGTGCTGTACTGCCAGTTTTCTGACTGCGCCTGCTACTGTGAAGGGTTCAGGATGAACCGCTCGATTACATCGGCAGCGCCATCTTCGGCTATTGGCAGGCAGATAGCATGGGCGATATCGAGCACCGGCTGTGGCGCTGTGGGCATAGCGAAGCCAAAGCCGGCCCAGCGTAGCATATCCAGGTCGTTGTGCCCATCGCCTATTGCCATGACTTCTTCCCGGTCTATCCCGATAGAAGCCGCCAGAAACGACAGCGCAGTCCCCTTTGAGCACTCAACGTTGGTGAACTCCGTAAAGCGCGGGTGCGATTTTATTACCTGCAACCGGTCTGCATACATCGCTGTGAACTCCGCCAGCACCGAGTCCGTCTGCTCAGGGTCGGTCACAATCACCATTTTGGTTAGCTCCTCACCGTACCGGGTATCGAGCCACTCTCGCAGGTCGCCAACCACCACCACTTTCAGGTCCATGTTTAGCTGTGAGTAAAAACGAGCTTCAGGTGTGAGCTGCGCCACGTAGAGTACATCATTCAGATATGCGTTTAGATGCAGTCCACGCCACTTAGTTTCGCATATGACTTCATGGGCTATAGGATTTGGCACGGTCTTGTGGTACAGAGTGTCGGCGGTGCTGCTATGACGAACGAGCGCGCCCTGGTAGCAGATGAGGGGCGCTTCGATGCCGAGATCGGCGGCTATGTTACGAGCCGAGGCAAACATCCGCCCGGTAGCGATTGTTACGAGCACTCCCTTTCCCTGGGCGGCTCGAATTGCCCTTCTTGTCCTGTTGGAGATGAAAAGATCGTCACCGAAGAGGGTGCCATCCAGGTCCAGCGCCAGTAATTTGATAGTCATAATGTCTTTATCACCACAATCCTGTCATATCCCGCCAAGTCTTTGCGTACTTCTACATTAGCGCCGGGAAAGGCTCTCCGCGCCAGAGCCGAGACGATCCGGCCCTGTGAGTATGCGGTTTCCATGACGACTGTTCCTCCGGGCAACAGGTACTTTGGGGCGGCGTGAAGAAACCGCCTTATTGTAGCTGTCCCATCATCTCCGCCGCCAAACACCGCAACGTTTGGTTCCCATATAGCCACGTCAGGTGAAGCCTCGCCGTGCGGGACATACGGCAGATTAGCCGCAATGACATCCACCGGGCCGGGTAGTGGTTCTAACAGATCACCAAGAAGTAGGGTAGCACCATCCGCTACGTTTTGTATCACGCAGTTTGTGCGGGTCACCTCTAGCGCTTCCGGCGAGATTTCAATGCCAAAGCCACGCACAAATGGGCGGTGGACTAATACAGCCACCAGAATAGCCCCGCTTCCCGTGCCTATATCAGCCAATTGGCTTACTTGGTCTTCAGGCAATGCTTCTAAACAGGATTCTACAACGCTCTCTGTCTCCGGCCTGGGCACTAGCACGTCCTTAGTGATAATCAGGTCGATGCCAAAAAACTCCTTGCGACAGGTAATGTAAGCTATAGGCTCTCCATATGAGCGTCGCTCTACCAGCGAATCAAAACTATGACGTTCGTCATCGCCCAGCGCCTCAGTTGAGCGCGTTAGTAGAGCAGCCCTAGAGAGACCGAGCACGTGAGCCAGAAGCACTTCCGCGTCCAGTCGTGGTGAGGAGGAACCAGGCGAAAGGCGCTCCTTCGCTTGAAGAAGCGCCTCTCCTATAGCTATGGTCGCCATCTGAAATTCCTAGTTGGAAGATAAGCCTGCTGCTTGCAGCCGCTCTGCCTGGTCGGTTAGTCGCAGCGTCTCGATGATATTATCTATGTCGCCCTGGAGCACGCGTGGCACACTTGACACTGTCATCTTCACCCGGTGGTCGGTCACGCGGTCGTCGGGGAAGTTATAGGTCCGTATCTTCTCCGAGCGGTCGCCCGTGCCCACCTGCAAACGCCGCTCGTCGCCCATCTCCTGTTGCCGCCGTGCAAGCTCCAACTCGTAGATGCGGCTCCTGAGAACTGCCATCGCCTTCGCTTTGTTCTTCAATTGGCTGCGCTCATCCTGGCAGGTGACAACTATGCCGGTCGGAATGTGCGTGAGACGCACAGCCGAGTCCGTCGTGTTAACGCTCTGACCGCCGTGACCCCCGGAGCGGTACACGTCTAGCTTGATGTCGTCATCGCGCAACTCTACGTCCATCTCCTCGGCTTCGGGCATGACGCTCACGGTAGCTGTCGAAGTATGTATGCGGCCCTGCGACTCCGTTACGGGCACCCGCTGGACGCGGTGGGTTCCGGCCTCGTATTTGAGGTGGCTGTATGCGCCCTGGCCCTTCACCTCAAAGATGATTTCCTTCATGCCACCCGCGTCACTGGGGTTGCTGGATAGGATGTCGGTCTTCCAACCCTGCTTCTCGGCGTAGCGGGCGTACATGCCGTAAAGCTCGTTCGCAAAGAGCGCCGCCTCGTCACCACCCGCGCCTGCTCGAATCTCGATTATAACGTTCTTATCGTCGCTGGGGTCTTTGGGCAGCAGCAGCTTTTTGATCTCGGCGAGTTGCGTGTCAAACCGGGGCTGCAACTCCTCCATTTCCTGCTTCGCCATCTCTGCCATGTCGGGGTCGGAGCTGTCCCTGGCGAGTTCTTGCACACCGGTTATTTGCTTGCTCAGGGCCTTGTACTCCCTGTATACCTCCACCAGACTGGTCAACTCCGCGCGCTCTCGCCCAAGCTCCATGAGTCGCCTTGGGTCCGTAGCCACTTCCGGCTGAGACATCAACTCTTCAAGCTGAGTATACCGCGCCTCAACAGCGTCTAACTTCTGTTCTATGCTCCCTGGTTTATCTGCGATCATCTCTTTACGCTATCTCCATCGCGGCACCTTATAGCACCGCAAGCTTTCTCGCCAATCGTTAAGTATACGAACTGGCGGCTATCTCAGTCAAGGGTCTGAAACCCGGTGATTACCCACATCTCAGATAGTGGCTAGCACCCCCGGCGGTTGAAACCGCAGGCAACAGTTACAAAGTCGCCCTGCGGCGACTAAGTTAGTGCTGTAATTCTGTATAGTCCGCATGGCGGACTTCGTAAGTGTTGCCCGTAACTTTAGTCGCCGGGTGCTGTTGGCTCCCGCAGATGTGGGTAATCACCAGTATAAAACGTAATGCGTAAAGAGACGGAAACGCAAAGAACCCAGAGGACACGCATAGATTAGGATATGTCACGCAATACGCAATATGTTTCAGACTCCCTTGCCAACCCTGCCGCTTTAAGTATAATTGCACAAACATAGCACATAGCTTCGGGTAGCTTGGCCCCGGCGCTTGGCTGCACCCGGACGGCGAACAAATGTAGAATCAGTGCAGGAGGATATAGCTGTTTTATGAAACTCTACAATACCGCACAGCTTCGTAATGTTGGTCTTTTTTCGCATGGTGGGGCAGGCAAGACATCTTTGCTTGAGGCTATGCTTTATACCTCTAAGGCGACCAACCGCCTGGGCCGCGTGGATGAAGGCTCAACCGTCTCAGACTACGACCCCGATGAGGCTAAGCGCCATATCTCTGTGCAGCTATCGGTTGCCCCTGTGGAGTGGCAAGACACCAAGATCAATGTTCTGGATACCCCTGGCTACGCCGAGTTTGTAGGCGAAGTCAAGGCCGGTATGCGTGTCACTGATACGGCGGTGCTGCTGGTAGACGCTTCGGCGGGTGTC
>JBBSIK010000236.1:0-5351 GCA_038232115.1 Chloroflexia bacterium | reverse complement strand
TGACCGTACTGCGGGAAGGTAGAGACATCGAAATAGATCCCGTCGCTGATAATATACGCGTGACCGCGCTCGAATAAGCACTGCACAAGGTCTATCATCTCAGGAATGTGTTCCGTGGCCGGGCAGATGACAGTAGGTCTGAGTATGTTAAGCCGGTCGGTATCGCGAAAGAATGCGTCTGTGTAAAATCTAGCGATGTCCCAGGGTGTCTTGCCCTCTCGCCTCCTCGCTTTGATCATTCTGTCCTCGCCCTCGTCGGCGTCCGAGGTTAGGTGGCCCACGTCGGTGATGTTCATCACGTGCTCCACCGAATAGCCGTCATATTGCAGCACACGGGTAAGCACGTCCTCGAAGATGTAGGTACGTAAGTTGCCGATGTGAGCGAAGTTGTAGACCGTAGGGCCACAAGTATACAGGCCCACTTCGCCGTGGCGTATCGGCACGAACGGCTCTTTTTCGCGGGTGAGGGTGTTGTATATGGATAAGTTGTATCGTGGTTCCGGCAAATGTGTGCCTCCTGGGAATTGCTTGCGTTCTTGTGTACTTTTTATGCGTATAATAGGACTACTATTATACTCTAGCGTAAGCGTGTTGCGTAGCGGTCAAGGAGGACCGCGGCGGCCTGGGCGCTAAGATCGTCCCCGTGACAGCTGCCGTTGAGTGCAGTCTCTGGCTTGCTGTGATAGAATGGCGTGATGAGCAGGGTCCGCGTGTGAGCAGTGGAGGTGACTTCATGGCATCTAACCCCCAGAGACACAAGCATATATCCAACACGGATTTGGAACTTCCCAACGCGGAGCAAATCGTTGCTGCCGTTGAACATGCACGCACGTTGCTGGATCTGGGCGATAACTGGGACGGAGAGGGCAGCCCGAGCTATTCTGAAGCCACATTGGAGCGCGCTTCCGACTTCTTGATAGCTTCCTCAGTGGGACTGTGGGAGCATTATGGCAGGGTTATGCCATTACCCCAAATTGAGCCAGGCCCAGGCGGCAGCATAGATTTCCACTGGCAGGTGGGTGCCCGCGAAATACTCCTCAACTTACCCGCCAACTCTGACGACATGCTCGACTTCTGCGGTGATACCGCCTCTGGAGAGTCTGTGAAGGGGCGAGCGTATGCTGCAACCGTAGGCTCATGGCTCCTCGCATGGCTGACCGAGTAGCTCCACCCTGGCCGGTAGAGTCCATCCCCGATGAGGGGTTGCTCTACCGGCGAGTCCACCAAAAGCTGTTGAACGCATGGAGTGGCGTGCGCGCAGGGGCCTTTACAGATTACAGAGGCGGCATGTTCACCGACTGGTCGAAGTATTCTTCCCCTCATGAAACTCAACTGCGCGCTTCCGTCTCTGGTTTTGTATCTCAGGAGCTCGCCGTGGTAGCCCTGGCCGCTGGCGACGTGCGTAGTCCGGGGCGGATCGTGTTGCACGATCCTCTGCCGGATAACCGCGCCCACGCAAACGTTATCGGTGAGAAAGATGCCGAAGCGCGTCTTAAGTTCAGCCGTATTTGCCGGATCGTAATAGCTACTCAGTAACTGCTCCTTTAGCACCCATGACCACACGCAAGCGCACCGACACCGAAGAACCAGCCGACGATCTGCCCGAGTACGACTACGGCGGCCTGGGCACGATGATCGCGCGCGAGGTGGCAATAGAGGCTCGCAGGAGCAGGTCCAGGCGCGAGTTCTTCCGCATCGAGCACGTCAGCCCCTCGCAGAAGAGTGAGCCTGAGAGCAAGGTGCTGGGGCTGTACCGTGTGACGGGCGAGAACAACCGCGAGTACGACGTGCTGGTGCGCGACCCTAACCCAGAGCACCATGTCAACCGCTGCTCGTGCCTGGACTACGAGTCGAACAACCTGGGCACGTGCAAGCACATCGAGGCGGCGCTGGGCTATATCCGTCGCAAGCACGGCACACAACTTCGCGCTGCCAGACCTCGCCTGCTGGAGATCAACCGTCTCACCGTCTACATCACCCTGCGCTACGTGGGCGACGGCACCTGGACGGCAGCGCCCGTGTACGACCACGCCCTCGACCCCGGCATGTTGCGCCTGGTCAACCACTACCTGATGCCATACCTGGCTCAACTGGAGGACCAGACTGACGTCTTTCTCAAGCGGCTGGGGCGCTTCATCGAGGAAGTAGATGGCTTTGGCGGCCACGTGGTGGTCGAGCCGGAGGTGTACGATTACGCTGGGCAGGCGAAGAACCGCGCCGAACGCGATGCCCGCCGCCGCGAATTGCTCGACCGTGTTGAGGCTGGAGAAGCCAGGCTGGACCTGCTCAAGCTGCCACTCTACCCCTACCAGGCGGTGGGCACCCTCTTCCTGGCGTTCACAGAGAGGGCGCTGTTGGCGGACGAGATGGGGCTCGGCAAGACGATAGAAGCCATCGCCGCCGCCAAGCTGTTGCAAGAGTGGCACGGCCTCCACCGCGTGCTGGTGGTGACACCCGCATCGGTGAAGTACCAGTGGGGGCGGGAGATAGAGCGTTTTTCGGGAGAAAGCTTCACCGTGGTGGGTGGGACGAAGAAGAAGCGAGAGCAGCAGTACGCCGAAGGGTCCCGCTTCACTATCATCAATTACGAACTCGTACTGCGGGACATAGAGCACATACGTGCGCTCGGAGCCGATCTCGTCATCCTCGATGAGGCGCAGCGCATCAAGAACTGGCGGGCCAAGACGAGCCAGGCGTTGAAGGACATGCCGCGCCAGTTCGCCTTTGTGCTGACGGGCACGCCGCTTGAGAACCGCCTCGAAGAACTATTCAGCATTGTGGAGTTCCTCGATGATAAGCTGCTGGGGCCGCCGTGGCAGTTTATGGCGCAGCACGTTATCAAGGACGATTGGGGCGGCGTGATCGGCTACAAGGATTTGGAGGGTGTGCGCCGAGCTATCGCGCCTATCTTGCTGCGGCGTCGCAAAGCGGACGTGCTCCAGGACCTGCCGAAGCGCATAGATAACGACTTCTGGCTGGAAATGGAGACCGAGCAGGAGCGCCTCTATCGCCCGCTCGAAAAGCAGATGCAAGACCTCCTGCGTCTGCCTGAGTGGGACCAGGCTGCCAGCGCGATGGTGCTGCGTCTGCTGACTTTGCTGCGCGAAGCCGCCACTGCCGCTCAACTGGTTGATCTGCGTGTGCAATCGTCGCGCAAACTGAAAGAGTTGCCGTCGCTGGTAGAGGAGATCGCATCGGAGGGCTATAAGATGCTCGTCTTCTCGCAGTGGGAGCGGATGACGCGCTTTGCCGAGGAAGTGATTGCGAACGCGGGCCTCGACTTGAAGACGGTGCGTCTGCACGGCGGGCTGGGCATGCGCGCACGGCAGAAGATTATAGAGCAGTTCAACACCGACCCCAGGACTCGCGTCTTCATCTCGACCGATGCCGGTGGGGTGGGGCTAAACCTGCAAGCTGCCTCGTTTGTCATCAATCTCGACCTGCCGTGGAACCCCGCCCGCGTGGAGCAGCGTATCGGCAGAGCGCACCGCATCGGCCAAACGAACCCCGTGAACGTAATAAATATGATAGCCCAGAACACGATTGAGCAGCGCGTACTGGACGTGCTGTACCGCAAGCAAGAGCTATTTGAGGAGATACTTGATGTCGAGTTGGACCCCGAAACAGGCGTTATCAAGACTGATGTCGCGCTTCCGGCAGAGCGGCTCAGGCGAATCGTCGAGCTACTCCTCGGCTGATGACGAGGCCGAGGAAGCTGATGAAGACCTGCCGGTAAGTCCCCTCGCCATGATGGACGAGCGCAGCCCCGAGGCCTGGCTGGGCAACTTCCTCGCCATCCTGGGCGTTGCAGGCTCGGCACGCTATTCGACTATCAAGGGGAGCGCGAGCGATGCTACTTTGATGGCCCAACTCAGTGAGATCGCGGAAAGCAGCAGCCATCAGAAGCCGTTAAGCCTCTTTGATGCAGATTACGCAGCCACGCTCAAAAAGCAGGATTGGTCAACATGGTGGCAGCTTGAAGGGGAGCTTGGTCGCTACTCCTACGCAGTGCTGGCACTCGCCCTGCTCGGAGGCAAGTCCCACGGCGCAGACCTTGCCGCCATGTACCGGCAGACCGAGAACGCACGCATCCAGAAGGACGCCCACTATGTGCTGTGCTACATCCTGGGCAAGCACTGGCCGGGGTACAATGTGACGGAGAGTGATTTGGCGAGAGTGGTAGCTGAAACGTGAAACGTGATTCGTCTAGCTAATGAATGGCGCTAGTAAAGGGAGCAATGGACAGATGGACCCGACTGGCGCTGTCAGGTTGCAGCCCGTGCCACTGTGCCGAGAGATTGAAAGCTGCCACAGTGAAGGCAAGTCTCGCCTGGAAGTAGCTCCAGACACGGTGAGCCATCATATGCTTGAGATGGCAGACTGGCAGACTGTATGCAACATGGAGAGCACTGTCACTGGCATACGTAAATACCTGCACCGTGCATGTCTGATTTAACCCTGTTGCAATTCGAAAGGATGTGAAATATAATGTCGACCAGGAACACCACGAATGACGTACCGAGATTAGACAGATTACCAACGATGCATACGGGGGCGCAGGTGATGGACAGCCAGGTAGATGCCGCACCCGTATTTACCAGGGCACGGACGCGCCGGTACCCAGGTGAGATAACGGGACTCTGTGTGCGCCTCATGGGCCTTGTGTACCTGTTGGCGGGTGCCGGTTACGGGGTGTATTCAATATTCCATACGGCGGACCTGCAGGCCGAACTTACGACACTATATATGCACTCAAGCGAGATAACAAGGAATGGTTATATGAGACTCTACGATGAGTACAACTCGGCTATGTGGCTGGGTGTCGGCGTAATAGCTCAGGCCCTATTAATCGGTCTGGTGATAATGGCGGCGGCGTCCGTCGTCGAGAATGTGGCAGCGATTAGAAGACGCATGGCACCGTAACGAAAGAAGGAAAAAGAAGAAGAGAATAGCTAACGAATGGTGCTAGTTGTACAAACTAAAGGGAGCAATAGACCGATGGCCCCGACTGGCGCTGTCAGGTTGCAGCCCGTGCCACTGCAAAGACCACTCCTGGTGCGTAGCAAACAGTCGAAAGAGCCGAGTGCGCTCTGGCAAGTGGGAGAACAAGGGCAGGTAGTTCCTCTCTATCTAGCGATAGAAGGCAGGGTTATCCACACCTTTGATGGCAAACAACAAGGCCAACGTCACCACCTCACTTGGGTACAAGCTCGCCTGACTATGTTTGGTTACGTCACACATGCTGTCATCTACTCGGCAAAACAGTTCTGTGATAAGGTACGTGTGCGCTTAACGGTGGTGAGGTGTAGAAGCTCTTTAAAGGTGGCAAAAGCAGGCTCCAGCTTATGATT
>JBBSIK010000235.1:0-5358 GCA_038232115.1 Chloroflexia bacterium | reverse complement strand
GATTGGTTGTATGAACAATTTCATGCATTAGGACGGACGCAGGCAACCATTGCGTTAGAACAAGGAGTTACCCATCATACGATTCGCAAGTGGATACGCAAGCATAATCTTCAAGCGACTCCAGATCGTGGTTCCTTCCAAAGAGGCTCTACTCCCTGGAATAGCGGGAAGACTTACCGCACCGGCCCCCGCCCGTTGAGCGAGAAGGCTCGTGAAGCGATCCGGCGGTCACGAATGGGAGCCGCATCTAACCTCTGGCGTGGGGGCGTTTCCACTGAAAGGGAGGCAATTGGAAGGTGGACCACGCAAGTTGCTGCCAAGGTTCACGAGCATAACGGGTGGACGTGCCAACTGTGTCACCAGCGCGCGGGGGAACTCCACTGTCACCATATAATCCCAGTCTGGGCCGATGCCGGTCAGTCTCGAGATCTAAGCAACTTGACTACTTTGTGCGGCAATTGCCACCGAGCCATCGCCGGTAAGGAGTTGGATTATGTTGAACGTCTCGGTGGTCCTCCCGTGCGAACTGAGTGGCAAAAACGTCCGCGAGTAGCCTGGAACAAGATAACGGTAGCAAAGTTGGTCCGCGTAGACAGCTTCGAGTACTTGGGCGAACAAGAAACTTTCGATCTTGAAGTAGAAGGCCCGTTCCATAACTTTATAGCAAACGGTATTGTGACTCATAATTCTGTTAACGAGGAGAGCGGGCGCTATTCGATAATGCGCGAAGAGTTCCACGAGCCGCAGTGGGAAGACGTGGGCTTCCAGAGCAAAGACAACAAGCAGGGACGTTCGGCTGAGCCTGTGCCCGCCGAGATGGTCGAGCGTTTTCTCGGTTTCCTCAAGCAGGACCGCGAAACAGCCTACGCGCATTATGAGCAGTTCTTGCAGGATAACGTGGCTCGTGAGATAGCGCGCATGGTGCTTCCCGTCTCGGTCTACACGCAGTTCTACTGGCAGATGAACCTGCACAACCTGTTCCACTTCCTGCGCCTCAGGCTCGACCCGCATGCGCAAAAAGAAATACGCGATCTTGCCCAGCAGGTGGCGATTTGCACCCAGGCTGTGGCCCCGGCTGCATGGGAGGCGTTCGAGGAGTACAAGCTGCACGGCAAGTCGTTCTCGCGCACTGAACTGGCCCTATTGCGGCGCTTGTTGCAAGGCGAGCCTTTGCCTGCCGACGCCTTTGAGGGCAGCAAGAGCCTCCTGCGCGAGTTCGAGGCAAAGATTGGCCTGAGCGCCGCCGAGCTAAACGTGAGTGCAACCGAGCCAGAGAGCGGTGATTCGATGGAGGGTGCAGCGTAGTTAGGGGCTAGGAGTTAGGGGCTAGGGACTGCGGGTTGCTGGTTGGTAGGGAGAATACGCAATATACAATGCCCAAATAGGCATGTGGTATAATCCACATATGGCACGGCCCTTTCGGTAACAGTCCCGGCCGCCTCGTCGGAACGCTCTACTTGAACCAAGCATCCTCTAACAACGCTATAGCAGCGAATTACTTAGCTCCTTCGGAAGCACAGTCTTTAAAGGAAGAAATAACGGCCACCGCACACGCTCTCGGCTTTGATCTTGTGCGCTTCACGACTGCCGATCCGTTCCCCGATACACAGCGCATATTGGAGGAGCGGATTGAGGCTGGGCTACTCTCAGGGCTTGCCTGGTTCAATATGGAGCGGGCAAGTGTGGCCGGCGACCCGCGCAACTTGATGCTGACCGCACAGACTATCATATCGCTGGGTATAAGCTATCTCAGCGATATAGCGCCGCAGCCTTCGCAGCCTGGTACGCCGAGGGGTCGAGTGGCACGGTACGCCTGGGGCCTTGACTACCACGAGGTCTTCAAGGATAAGCTCTGGGCACTGCATGCCCATGTACAGGAAAGGCTCGGCAGGGCTATCGAGGCGCGCGCCCTGGTGGACACGGCCCGAATCGTAGACAGGGCGGTGGCGCAGCGAGCGGGTCTTGGCTGGTATGGCAAGAACACGAACTTGCTGACGCGGGAGCGCGGCTCGTGGGTGCTGTTGGGCGAGCTTCTCCTGGATGTAGCCCTGCCGCCCGATGAGCCTGTCAAGACGAACTGTGGCGCGTGTGCTCGCTGCCTCCCTTCCTGCCCGACCGGCGCTCTGATTGCCCCTGGCGTACTCGACAACAATCGCTGCATATCATACCTGACCATTGAACTGCGCGGTCCCATCCCCATGGAGATGCGGCCTCTGATGCGCGACTGGGTGTTTGGCTGTGACATCTGCCAGGAAGTATGCCCGGTGAACCGCAAGGCCGAGCCGGGAAATCACCCTGAATTCGCGCCACACGCCGGTATAGGCCCAAGCCCCGACCTCGTAGGGCTGCTTGAGATGACAGAAGAGGAGTTCCGCGCACGCTTCCGTCATAGCCCCGTCAAGCGCACCAAGCTGGAAGGAATGCAACGAAACGCAGCCGTGGCCCTGGGAAATATCGGCGATAGGACCGCTACCCCCGCTCTGATCAGGTCGCTGAACGGTCCTAACTCTATAGTGAGAGGACACGCGGCATGGGCTTTGGGCAGACTGGGAGGTGGTGAGACGCGCTCCGCACTTGAGCAGCGTCTACTTATTGAGGAAGACGACTGGGTAGTAGAAGAGATACGCGCCGCCATCTCGGAGATCAGTGCGACAGTCGGATGATACAGAGGCACGCTGCTGGTACTCAGCCGACCCGGATGAGAGCTTTACATAATGGATGAACCCACATATGCGGGCTTTAGCTTTCAGCTAGAAGCATTACAGCATACCCCTGTCGGCGTGGCACGCGCCGGCGTAATAGAAACGCCGCATGGCTCTATAGCGACGCCTGTCTTTATGCCGGTCGGCACACAAGCCAGCGTGAAGTCGTTGTCACCCGGTGAGTTAAAGGATGTTCACGCACAGATTATCCTGTCGAATACTTACCATCTGTATCTGCGCCCCGGCTCGGAGTTGATCGAGAAGTTTGGTGGACTGCACGGTTTCATGAGCTGGAACCGGCCTGTGCTTACGGACAGTGGTGGCTTTCAGGTCTTCAGCTTGAGTCACAACAACAAGATAGATGATGAAGGCGTGACGTTCAAGTCTCATCTGGATGGCTCGACCCACCGCTTCACGCCGGAGATGGTGATGCGAGTGGAGGAGCAGCTTGGCGCGGACATCATCATGGTGCTGGACGAGTGTACGCCGTATCCGTCTTCGCATGAATACAACCGCAAGGCGCTGAATCGCACACATGCATGGGCCGAGCGATGCCTGAGAGCGCACATCAGGCCGGACCAGGCGCTCTTCGGGATAGTGCAGGGGAGCACGTACACTGACTTGCGGCAGGAGAGCGCCCGAACTTTATCGGCCCTGGATTTCCCCGGCTATGGCATAGGTGGCCTGAGTGTGGGCGAACCCAAAGCGCAAATGCACCACGCCCTGGAAGAAACGACTCCCCTACTACCCGAACACAAACCCCGTTACTTGATGGGGGTAGGATCGCCCGAGGACCTCATAGAGTGCGTGGCGCGCGGCATTGATATGTTCGACTGTGTGCTGCCGACCAGAGTGGCGAGAAATGGCGCGCTTCTCACGCGAGAGGGCCGCTTACCCATTAAGAGTCCCAGATATGCAGCGGCTCAAACTCCTATCGAGCTGGATTGTGACTGTTACACGTGTACAAACTTCACAGTTGGTTACTTGCACCATTTGTTCAGAGCAAAAGAACTACTGGCTTACAGGCTCAATAGCATACACAACTTGCGTTTCATGACGCGCATAGTAGAGGAGATTAGATCGGCGATAATCGGAGGTAACTTCAATTCTTACCGCGAGGAGTTCCTTGCCCGCTATCAAACGAGCAACCGAGAAGTAGCCCTCAAGCAGCGGGAACTCTGGCTTGAGGCACACGGCAGAAAAGCCCCACCCGCTATTACCTCCGGCCAGTAGCCACCCGTTTCGAGTGGAGTGGTCTCACAAGAGGTCTGTTTATATGGAGGCTAATTAAGATCGTGCGCCAGATGGTTTGGCTTCGGGAGCATGATCAGGCCGCAGTATGTAAGTGAGTCCGTCGAGCAGAGTCTGCTCCTGTTCCTCCAGCACGGTGCGAGGGTCTAGGAGGAGCAAGCCACGCTCTATGCGGGCCAGGATAGGTACCGGCGCGTGTCTCAAGCGGGCTGCCAACTCGCCGGCTCCCCCGGCTAGGAGCGGCGTCCCTGGCTCACTCTCCCCAGGCCGGATAGAGACAAGCCACGTCGGGAGAGTGTCGCCAGGTAGCGACCCTCCACCCACCGCAGACTCACCACGCTCCCGTTGGGCATCAATACCCACTCTGCCGAGTTGTGTTATCCATCTTTCTGCTTTGTGTCGCAGGTGTTCAGGTGTTGCCGTGATCATATGCCAAACTGGCACTTCGCTTTCGGCTTCCCCCTTTAGATAGTGCAGCAATGTAGCTTCAAGCGCCGCCAGAGTCAGCTTATCTACACGCAGGGCACGGGCGAGGGGGTGTTTACGCAAGCGAGCTATCGCCGCTGATTTGCCGCATATAATGCCGCACTGCGGACCTCCAAGTAGCTTATCGCCGCTGAACAGCACGAGATCGCTCCCGGCCTGGAGGCTGGCCTGCACGGTAGGCTCGGGGGAGAGGCCGTAGCGGGCGGTATCCAGGATGGCGCCACTCCCCACATCGTCCGCCATGATGAGGCTATGCCGGTGGGCCAAAGCCGCCAGTTCGCCTGGTTCGGGCGACGCTGTGAAGCCCATTACGCGAAAGTTGCTGGTGTGTATATGCATCAGCATGGCCGTGTCGGCTGTTATTGCCCCTTCATAGTCGGTCAGGTAGGTGCGGTTGGTAGTGCCAACCTCGACGAGGTGCGCACCGCTCTGGCGCATAATGTCGGGTATGCGAAACCCACCCCCGATCTCCACCAGTTGCCCGCGCGAGACAATCACCTCGCGCCTCCCGCCCAACGCTCCCAGCACCAATACGAGCGCCGCCGCGTTGTTATTCACCACCAGCGCGTCTTCGCAGCCCGTGACCCGTTCCAGTATCTGTACGGCATGGCTATAGCGAGAGCCACGCTCACCCGCGTCGAGGTCATACTCCAGGTTGCTGTAGGCGGCCACGGCTGTGATGGACTCGATTGCGCTGCGGCTGAGAGGCGCTCTGCCCAGGTTCGTGTGTAGCACCACGCCCGTGCAGTTTATAACAGGGCGCAAGCTGGGCGATACCATCAGCCATGCAGTAGCCGCCACGTTTGCGGCGATCTCTTCCAATGGGGGTATATCGCTACTGCCGAGTGTTATCAGGCTACGAAGACGCTCCACCTCGGTGCGCGCTGCAAGTGTCAGAATAGATTGAGGCAGCTGAGCG
>JBBSIK010000234.1:0-5387 GCA_038232115.1 Chloroflexia bacterium | reverse complement strand
TGATAGGGGCGTGGCTTATCTACTCGATGGGATATGCTAGCTCCTTAGCGCCGCAAGCTGCACCTGGGGCCGTGCCCTCGAACTTCGCAGACGAGGCGTTCAAGGCCGTGTGGACGCGCACCGATACCCTTGTAGATAGCGGGGCCGTCAAGCGCAGCTACTATTGGGGGCCTACGCCGGGCTTCAGCACGTTCGAGGACTACGCGGAAGGAGCCGGCGGCCAGCACCTGGTGCAGTATTTCGATAAGAGCCGCATGGAGCTAAACAACCCGAGCAGCGACAAGAACAGCCCCTTCTACATCACCAACGGCCTGCTCACCCGCGAGCTAATCAGCGGGCAAATGCAGGTAGGCCAGAACAAGTTCGTCACCCGCTATCCAGCCCAGATAGACATCGCCTCCGACACGGATGACGGAGGAGCGAGCACGCCCACATACGCCAGTTTCCGGTCCCTGATGGGCGAGACCTATGACCAGACGGGCGCACTCGTGACAAAGAGCATTGGTCGTGACGGCCCAGATTATAGCGGACTGGGTGGACCAGAGAACCATCGTTATACCTACTACGAACCTGCCACCCGGCACAATATCCCCGATGTGTTCTGGCAGTTCCTCAACCAGACAGGGCCTGTGCTGGTAGATGGCAAGGTGCAGAACGCCCGCCTGAGCGACCCATACTTCTACGCCACCGGCTACCCCATCACCGAGGCATATTGGGCCAGCGTGAAGATCGCGGGTGTACCGAGCACCTCCGTGCTGATACAGCCCTACGAGCGTCGAGTGCTCACCTACGTGCCGAGCGCGCCGGAAGGCTTCAAGGTGCAGATGGGCAATATCGGGCAGCACTACTACGACTGGCGATACAAGAACGCAGGTATAAGGCCGGTATCCACGCCCGTTCTCCCAGGCACACCCACCCCCCAGAAGTGTTCAATTACGCCTGTGCGCGGCTTCGGGAAGGTCTGGACCAACAACCCCGACCTGCGGACCCTCCTGGGCTGCCCATATAGCGGCGAACAACCCATAACGGTGATCTACCAGCCGTTCGAGCGCGGCTACATGGTGGATGTGGTCGAAGTCTATGCACACTATGGCGGGTACAGCACTGTAAAGACAATATACGCAGTATTTAGTGACGGCACCGCGCAAGGCTTCGAGGATAAATACGTGGATGGCTCGCCTGAGCCTGACCTGTCTCCTCCACCAGGGTTGTACGCTCCCAGGCACGGCTTCGGCAAGGTGTGGCGCGAGCAGACGCAGTTCCATGTGCGAGAGCGACTCGGCTGGGCTACCATGCCGGAGACGGTGGCCGACGCCAACCTCCCCTTGCCTCCTCTGCCTCCTCCCGCCATACCCACGATCACCGTCCTGCCGACCGCCCCACCCACGCCCGTTCCCGCCGGCCAGCCCACACCCATACCTGGCGGTGGCGCATATCAGAAGTTCGAGCGTGGCATAATGGTCTATACCGGCCCGGCCACGAGGAAGATATTCGCAATTTACAGCAGCTACAGCTATGGGGGCAATGGCATAAGCGGCGGACGGGTATTCGACGATACGTTTAGCGGGCCGTGAAACGCGATGTAGCACTAAACATTCGTTGACGCAAAGCAAAGAGGGTCGCCCAACGCACGGGGCGACCCTCTTTGCTTTGCGTCTTTGCCTTCGCAATGACATTGTTACCTCAAGCGCAACACTCATCGTACCAGGGCTGATGCAAAGTCAGTTTGCATAGAGACAGGTTGGTTTGTGAAACAACGACTTTGCATCAGCCCTATTCGCCACACTCTGCAACATTGACAGCCCTACTATCAAGTTGTATAATAGACACAGATGGTTAGCACTCTTGGATACAGAGTGCTAGAGAGGCACAATCCTTGCATATTCGTGTCTAGAACTGCTCTCGATACATGGAAAAGAGCCACACATGGAACAGTCACACGATATAAATATCTCCGACCGCCAGCGCCAGATACTCACTATTATCATCGAAGAGTATGTGAGCACTGCGCGGCCCGTGGCCTCCGAGCAGATAGTGAATGGCTACAGTCTTAATGTGTCGTCGGCCACCGTACGTAACGATATGGCAGAACTTGAGCGCGCAGGGCTAATCGTCCAGCCGCATACCAGCGCGGGCAGAGCGCCTTCGGAGAGGGGCTACCGCTATTTCGTCGAGAACTTGATGAGTCCAAAGGCGCTGCCTGCCGACGAGCAGCGTAAGATACGCCATCAATTTCATCAGGTGGCGATGGAAGCCGACGAGTGGGTGCGTCTGGCCGCCTCTGTGCTGGCTCGCACTGCGAACAGCGCTGCCGTTGCTACCCCGCCTCGCAGCACAGCCGTCCACCTCAAGCATTTCGAGTTGCTGGCTATATCGGATGCGCGTATCATGCTTGTGCTGGTGGGGCATGACGGCACAGTCGCCCAGCAGATGCTCAACGTAGACCAGGATTGGTCGCAGGACGAATTGAGCGCATTGGCGACCCACCTGAACAACGCGCTGGCGGGCAAGACCGGAGCCGAGATCGAAGAATGGGCCAACGAGCCGGGCAACATGCACAGCATAATGGTGATAGCCCCCAGCGTGCTGGGTACGCTCACCTCAATGCTCGCCAAGCTTGAGCGACACGAATCGTCGCAGATATACCGCGAGGGGTTGGCACACATCTTGAACCAGCCAGAGTTCAGGGAGCCTGGACGGATGCAGCAGATACTCGAACTGTTCGAGCACGGCACCGCCTGGACATCCATTATCCCTTCGGTTATGAACCAGGAGGGTGTGCAGATCATCATAGGCGACGAGGCGATGGGCGAGGGCATGTCGGCGGTCAGCGTGGTGCTGGCGCGGTACGGCCTCGGTGAAAAACTGGCGGGCGTGTTGGGCGTTGTAGGCCCGGTGAGGATGCCATACAGCCGCTCGGTATCATCGGTCAGCTACATGTCGCAGTTACTCAGTGATCTGCTGCACAAATCATACAATCCACACACAGGGGGAGAAGCAGAGTGAACGATAATGGAGCGCGCGACCTCCGCGACGAACAGGGAGCAGCGAGCGTGGACGAGACGACAGACAATGGGCGACAGACGATGGATGACGGGGCGGAGGACGCTGAGGCCGGTGCGGCACCGGGTCATGACATAGCAGCCGAGTACCTTGATGCTTTGCAGCGCGAGCGGGCGAGCTTCCTTAATTACAAGCGCCGCACCGAGCAAGACCGCGAAGAGGCCGCTTACAGGGCTACCGCCAACCTGCTCAAGAAACTGCTGCCTGTGGTAGACGACTTCGATCGGGCTTTGGCCCATATACCGGAGGACGCTGGTATGACGCCCTGGGTAGAAGGTGTAGCGGCAATTGGTCGCAAGCTGCACGCGGTACTGGAGAGCGAAGGCGTCGAGCGCATAGAGTCGCTCGGCCAGCCTTTCGATCCGAACTTGCACGAAGCGGTAGCCTTCGACGACAACGGCAGCGGCCACGCAGACACGGTGTCGGAAGTATACGCCAACGGCTATAGAGTCCGTGATCGCGTGCTCAGGCCAGCTATGGTCCGGGTGGCACGCGGCTAGAGAGGCAATTGTGGCAATTCTTAATTCTTAATGTTTAATTAGGAGAAGAGAATTAAGAAGCGATAGAGAGTTAAAACCAATTAAGAATTAAACATTACAAACAAATTTCGGAGGAACTACGAAAATGGCACACATATTAGGCATAGACCTTGGAACCACTAACTCGGTTATCGCCGTGATAGAGGCCGGCGAGCCTACGGTTATCCCGAACGCTGAGGGTGCGAACCTTACTCCGTCCGTAGTGGCGGTATCGAAGTCGGGCGAGAGGCTCGTCGGGCAGGTCGCCAAGCGCCAGGCTATCACCAACCCGGAGAACACCATCTTCTCGATCAAGCGGTTCATGGGCCGCAAGTTCTCGGACCCCGTGGTGCAGCGCGACATCAAGCTGGTGCCCTACAAAGTGACCGAGGCCCCCAACGGCGACATCCAGGTGTGGCTCGGCGGCAAATCGTACTCGCCGCAGGAAGTATCGGCCATGATCCTGCAGAAGCTCAAGACCGACGCCGAGCAATATCTGGGCGAGAAGATCACCCAGGCGGTTATCACCGTGCCCGCATACTTCAACGATGCCCAGCGCCAGGCCACCAAAGACTCAGGCAAGATCGCGGGCCTCGAAGTGCTGCGTATCATCAACGAGCCAACGGCCTCGGCCCTTGCTTACGGCCTTGAGAACAAGGGCGAAGAGGAAGTGGCCGTGTACGACCTGGGCGGTGGTACCTATGACATCTCCGTGCTCACTCTCTCGGAGGGCGTGTTCGAGGTGAACGCCACCAACGGCGATACCCACTTGGGCGGCGACGACTTCGACCAGAGGATCATAGACTGGGTGGCCGATGAGTTCAAGAAGGATCAGGGCATAGACCTGCGCCAGGATCGCATGGCTTTGCAGCGCCTCAAGGAAGCCGCCGAGAAGGCCAAAATTGAGCTTTCGACCACGCAGGGCACTGAGATCAACCTGCCCTTCATCAGCGCCGACGCGCAAGGCCCCAAGCATCTCAGTATGAACCTGACTCGCGCCAAGCTAGAGCAGTTGGTGGGCGACCTCATTGATCGCACCATCCCTCCTATGCAGAGCGCGTTGGACGATGCCAAGATGAAGCAGTCGGACATAGACGAAATCCTTCTGGTAGGAGGCCAGACGCGTATGCCCGCCGTGCAGCAGAAGGTGCAGGGCTTTTTCGGCAAGGAGCCTCACAAGGGCATCAATCCCGATGAGGTGGTGGCCGTGGGCGCGGCGATCCAGGCGGGCGTGCTCAAGGGCGACGTGAAGGATATTCTCCTCCTCGACGTGACGCCCCTCACACTCGGCCTGGAGACGCTGGGTGGCGTGGCTACCCCGCTGATCCCGCGCAACACCACGATCCCGACCAAGAAGAGCCAGGTCTTCTCGACCGCCTCCGACAGCCAGCCGAGCGTGGAAATCCACATCTTGCAGGGCGAGCGCCCTATGGCTACCGAGAACAAGACGCTTGGACGCTTTATCCTGGACGGCATTCCCCCGGCACCGCGTGGCGTGCCCCAGGTCGAAGTGACGTTCGACATAGATGCCAATGGCATCCTGAACGTGTCGGCGAAGGACAACGCTACCCAGAAGGAGCAGAAGATCACCATCACCGCGTCGTCCGGCCTGAGCAAGGACGAGATAGACCGCATGGTGCGCGAGTCGGAGGCTCACGCCGAAGAGGACCGCAAGCGCCGCGATCTGATAGAGGCCCGCAACATGGCCGACAGTCTGGCATACAACGCCGAGAAGTCGCTGCGCGACCTGGGCGAGCAGGTGCCTGCCGAGATCAAGAGTGATGTTGAGGCCAAAGTACAAGCTGT
>JBBSIK010000233.1:0-5394 GCA_038232115.1 Chloroflexia bacterium | reverse complement strand
GAGACCTACCGCCGAATACCACCTCCAACGTCGCGGCTGCTATATGGTACCCCTACAAGGCCTTCCCGCAAGTCAAGGTCCTGGCATGGGGCAGGCGCGCCTTCGATGTCTTCTGCGACCTGGCAGGCGAGAGGGGCACAGGCGTCACGCTGGTCGAAGGCTATGAGGTATTTCGCAAGCCGGTGCCCGATCCCTGGTGGCGCGAGTGCGTGCGTACCTTCCGCCGTATCCTGCCATACGAATTGCCGCCGGGCCGCGTGGATGGTTACGCTTTCGAGACGCCTGTAATCGAGATGTCTCTTTATCTGGACTATCTCATGGCTCGCTTCCGGCAGATGGGAGGCGACATTCAAGTGCGTGCAGTGCGCTCTCTCAACGAGCCGCTAGCTCTAAGCCCTCTGGTGATAAACTGCGCAGGGCTTGGCTCCAGGGAACTGCTGGGCGACACTGCCGTCTATCCCATACGCGGCCAGATTGTGCGGGTGGAGCCTCTTTCAACACGTCGTTTCGTGCTTGACGAAGACGAAGGGGAGACAATTGAGCGCGAAATTGGCCCAGGCGACGAAGTAGAAGCTGGGGGCGTGATAGAAAGTGAAGAAAGTGGCGTTACGTACATAGTGCCCCGCTCAGGCGACTGCGTGCTGGGGGGCACCGCACAGCCCAACGAGTGGTCGCTGGAGCCAGACATGGCGGTGGCAGCAAGCATAATCGAGCGCTGCGCCCGCTTCATGCCCGAAGTGCGCGGAACCAGGGTCTTATCGCACGCAGTTGGGTTGCGGCCTGGTCGCCACTCAGTGCGCCTGGAGGCCGAAACGTTGCCGGGCGGGGTGGTGGTGCATAACTATGGACATGGAGGCGCGGGTGTCACCCTATCGTGGGGTTGCGCCGAAGAGGTAGCATCGCTGGTGGCTGAGTATATAGGGGTCTAATAACCGTTCCCTCCCCAGATATTGGGCTGTTATCGTCCGCGTTCTCACCAGGTATTCTTGCCCAACTGCAATAGGCCCCTGCAAACTGGCATACGAATTGCATCCCTGCTTGCTGCCACTGCCTCACATGGTGGCAGGATCATCGCAATTGCGTATTGCTCTGCCATACTGTTCTATGTAGCACCGCAGAGCAAGTGGTCTATAGCAATAACAGATCAGGAGAATTGGAGGATTACACGTGGCCGATAAACAAGAGCAAGAGCAAGAACAGCAAAAATTGCCTCCGCAGCACCAGGACAGGCAGCCCGGTATCCAGGCGGAGATGACCCCAGCGCCTCGGACTATCTCTGCCGACTATAAAGGTAGCGGCAAACTTGATGGTAAGGTGGCATTGATTACGGGTGGCGATAGCGGCATAGGTAGGGCCGTGGCCGTGGCGTTTGCCCGCGAAGGTGCCGATGTAGCGGTGCTCTACCTCAACGAGCACGAGGATGCCCAGGAGACACAGCGTCTGGTCGAGAAGGAGGGACGCCGCTGCTTTACCCTGGCTGGGGATATTGGCGAGGAGGCTTTCTGCCGCGACGCTGTCGAGCAGGTGGTTGGGGAGCTTGGCGGGTTGAATATACTGGTCAACAACGCTGCCGAGCAGCACCCACAGGAGAGCATTGAGGACATTACGTCGGAGCAGTTGGAGCGCACCTTCCGCACCAATATCTTCTCGATGTTCTACCTGACCGGGGCTGCCCTCAAACACCTGAAAGAGGGCAGCGCCATCGTCAATACCACCTCGGTGACGGCTTACAAGGGCAGCCCCAAACTGCTCGACTACTCGGCTACCAAGGGCGCGATTGTGGCCTTTACCCGGTCGCTGTCTATGTCGCTGATCGAGAAGGGCATCAGGGTCAACGGCGTCGCGCCAGGCCCGATCTGGACCCCTCTTATCTCGGCTACGTTCCCGCCTGAGCAGGTAGCCAAGTTCGGTGCAGACGTGCCGATGAAGCGCCCGGGCCAGCCCGAGGAAGTAGCCCGCTGCTACGTCTTTCTCGCCTCGGACGACGCCTCGTACCTGTCGGGCCAGGTACTACACCCCAACGGTGGGGAGATCGTGAACAGCTAAGGGCTGTTGCAGTCTCCTAACAAATCCAACCCTGTACGGGTTGGACGTTGCGCTGCATCTGTCAGCTAATGCTTATTTAGTGAGGAGTTGCCCTGTTGTAGTGATGCGGCACATGTTGTAACTCATGACGCGGTTGCGACCTGCGCGCTTGGCACGGTACAGGGCCTGGTCAGCGGCCATAAGAAGAGACTCTTCGGTGACAGCGTCGGCAGGAAACTCGGCTACACCCACACTGATGGTGACTGGTATCCGTAGTTCGACGCCATCAGGCAGAGAGATGGCGAACGGGTGGTCGCCCATCATATGGCGGAACCTCTCAGCGACCAAAGTTGCGTCGCGCTCACAGGTCTCCGGCAGGATTATCGCTATTTCCTCGCCGCCATAACGTGCAGCCCAGTCCACGTCCCGCACGTTATCACGGAACAGGCCGCCGATCCATCTCAGCACCTTGTCACCTGTGTGGTGGCCGTACTTATCGTTTATCTCCTTGAAGTGGTCTATATCAACCATGATGACGGACAGGGGGCGATTATAGCGACGGCAGCGGCTTACTTCCTCGTGCAAGAGGCGGTCCATTTCGTGGCGGTTGTAAAGACCGGTAAGGGCATCGCGGGTAGCAAGCTTATGGAGGGCCTCCTGGGCACGTTTGCGCTCGGTAATATCACGAATAATGGCCTGCATCGTGCCGTCGTCCAGCAGTTTCACGCTTACTTCCACGGGGAAGCGACTACCATCTTTGCGTAGCAGCACATGCTCTATCAGCATGCCCTTCCTGGCCGCCAGCCGGTCTTCCACAAGCGACATCCGGGCAAGGTCTTCGGGCGCGATCACTTGAGTGACATTAAGGCTGAGCAGCTCTTCGCGGGTATAGCCGAGCGCATTGCATGCCTTCATATTCGCCTCAATATAGTTGCCGGCCCTGTCTACCACCACTACGCCATCTGATGCCTGGTCCATGAGCAGCCTGTATTTCTTCTCGCTGGCCCTGATAGCTTCCTCAGCCCGCTTGCGCTCGCTGATGTCGCGGTTGATGCTCAGGAAGGCGCGCTGCCCCTTGTAGTCCACAATAGCGGCGGTCACTTCAAGCGCCAACTCTTTACCGTCACTACGGAACTGCACCGTCTCAAACTTTGTGGTACCGCCTTGCTCCACAATACCGGGGCTAGGAGACTCGGTGCAGTCAGGACCCTTAGATAAAGATAAGAGCGACTTACCAACGAATTCATCATGGCTGAAGCCATACAACTTACAAGCCGCGGCGTTCGCATCGAGCACTGTTTCTGTGCCGGGGGTCAATATCACAAGCGCGTCATGGGCGTTCTCGAAAAGCCCACGATATTCGCTTTCTGACTGGCGAAGGGCTTCTTCGGCTTCCTTGCGCTCGGTGAGGTCGCGGATCGTGCTGACGCGCACGGTATGACCTTCGAGGGGCATGGACTTGCCGAGTATCTCCATCGGGAAGAGCGAGCGGTCTTTGCGCAAGCCGTATATCTCATATGGATCTTCGTTACCCTCCCTTACCTTCTTCAGTGCGATTTCCTGGCTTGCCGGCGTGGTGAGTGCAAGTATGTCCATGCCGATTAGCTCCTCCACGGTATAGCCAACCATCTCGGCCAGAACACTGTTGGCCTCTATTATTTTACCGTCGTTATGGATGGCTATGCCCTCTCTGGAGGCTTCGGACAGACGCCGGAACCGAGTTTCGCTTTCTCTGAGGGCTTCTTCGGCCTCCTTGCGAGCGGTGATATCGCGCGTGATGGAGAGTCGCCCTATGGTGCCCTCCAACTCCAATACCTTGACTGCCGATGCGACAGGTATATGCCTGCCGTCTCTGTTTACGATAACGCCCTCAAACGGTTCTCCCACATCCTGGCCGCTATTCCGTTTAGCCAACCAGTCTTCAGTAAGCTCGGTCCGGTCTGAGGGTATGATCTTCATCAAAGAGGTTACGTCGGGCAGTTCCTCCGGCGTGTAGCCGGTAAGCTCGCAAAAGGCATCGTTCATGTAGGCTACTTTATCGCCCTTTATGACCATAACACCTTCACCCAGGTCGCTCTGGGCTTGCAGCATAGACTGGTAGAGGTCGGTCTGCTTTTGGAGGGCCTCCTCGATACGCAGACGGTCGGTGACATCACGCCTGATGCGGTAGAAGCCGACGGATAGGAAGAGGAGCACGGAACATATGGCAAAAGCGAAGACCAGGGTTGTATTGTGCGCGCTGGCCTCGGAAGCTACGGCACGCTGTTGCAGAAGCGTCGTCTCCTCGTCCTTCATCGCTGTGAGGATCTTTTGCGCGTCGAGCGCCTGAGTATCGCTCAAGGAGGTCTCAAGCTGGTTGGCGGAATTGAACCCTGAACTCTTGCGAAGCTCAACCACCCGGTTGAAGATGTCCTCTCGGTTCGATATAGTGGCATCAAGAGCAACTATGCGGGACTGTTGCGCGGGGTTGTCGGCAGTAAGCTGTCGAAGCATGGCAACGTGCGCGTGGAGGCTGGAGAAGGCTGCTTTAGTTGGTGCGAGGTACCCATCTTCACCCGTGGTGAGGAAACTTCGCTCGCTGAACCGGGCGCCCTGCAAAAGGTTCTGCACAGACGTGTTAGCCCCTTCGATTTCGGTGAGCACGATATTGGTATGGGCTACCCACTTCTCATTGTTTATCAGATTGCCGGTCGTCTGGAAGGAGAGGGTCCCTACCCCGGCCAGCACCATAAGAGCCAGTGCGAAGCCAGCAAAAACTTTCTTCTCCAGTGTCCATTTGATAATCATTGCAGTTGCGCACGCCCTCTGGAAGTTGATGCATTGCAGCATTCAATCGCAGGATAGAACAACTCCAGATGTTCAGCCAGATGTTTAAGTTTTGGAGCGAGGCAGGGCGGTGTTAGGCTCACCGTCCGTACAACGTACTGTAGGTATGGAGATAGGAACTACCTGCCAGATGAAAGGTCCCCGCTATATATTACGTCATAGAGGCCTCGTCACGCACCGACCCAACGTGGGAAAATGGTCCCACTGCCGGTAGGACATTATGTATATGCATAGGATGTAGGTGACAGGTATAAGTGTTCAGAGTAGGGGATAAGCAAAGACGCAGTAATTTCCGCCCTCTGGTGTTATTACTTTCGTATCACAGGGCGATGTATTAGTACACGAAAGCAGCCTCGGTGATATTAGCTGCCAGGATAGGAGTCCAACACGGCCACAATGAGTTTCGACTGCGAGCACCTTCTGGTTGAGCAGGCGCTATGCGACCCGCAGGCGTTCAGGCAGTTGTATAACCTCTACTTGCCCAGGGTCTATACCTACATAAGCTATAGGGTGAGGCGGGCGCAGGATGCGGAAGACCTCGTG
>JBBSIK010000232.1:0-5399 GCA_038232115.1 Chloroflexia bacterium | reverse complement strand
CTTCTTCAGCTTGCCCACTGCCTTGGGGTAAGAAGCATTCTTATCTACGTTGATCACGCGAGGGGGAGCGGTGTGCCTGGCACGCATAGCTTTCCTGAAGAAACGCTTTGCCGAGGTGGCATTACGCCTCTGGCTCAGCATGAACTCGATAGTGTTGCCGTCTGAATCTACCGCCCGATAGAGGTAGAGCCACTCGCCTTTGACCTTGATGTACGTCTCGTCTACTCGCCAGGAATCGTTGGTCGGCTTCAACTTAGCACGGCATCGCTTCTCCAGAATGGGGGCAAAGTGTTGAACCCAGCGGTATATGGTACTATGATCAACACTGAGGCCTCGCTCGACCATCATCTCTTCAAGATCGCGGTAGCTCAAAGAGTAGCGGAGATACCAGCGGACACAGAGCAAGATGAGAGATGCCTCAAAGTGGCGGTACTTGAAGGGCCTGGGTTGGGGCTTAGTGGGCTCAGTTGGCATGAGGTGGGCTCCGATGGCTAGCAATAATGGCTGCTTGATGCCACTCTAACCAATCCGTTGAGTTGTTGCAACACAGCCCTTTTTGCTGCCTGCGCCTTTATCGTGGCCGCTGCCACATAACATCCGTACGCGGCGAGCAGTTGCCTTGATTGATCAGATGATCTACAACACCATCGAGGCACATCGCGGGTCCCCTTCAGAGAGGGGCGATCTGCTCTCCTTGCTGCTGGAGGGGCGAGATGAGAATGGACAGGGTCTGACTGAAAAGGAGATACGAGACGAAGCGATGGGAATACTGGTAGCCGGGCATGAGACGACGGCTTATACTCTGGCGTTCGCCTTCTACCTGCTTGCCAAACATCCTGCCGCTTATGCCAGGCTGCACCAGGAAGTTGAAAGTGTACTGCAAGGCCGCCCGCCGACACTGGAGGACCTTCCGAACCTGCCGTTCACCACTCAGGTCTTCAAAGAGACCCTGCGGCTCTTTCCGGCGGCTCACGCACTGCCGTGCCAGGCAACCAGGGGCACGAGCTTAGGCGACTACGTGGTAGAGAAGGGTTGGTTTGTGGGTGTGGACATATGGGGAATGCACCGGCGCGCCGACTACGTCCCCAATCCTGGCCGCTTTGACCCTGACCGCTTCACACTGGAGCGCGAGGCGCACATCCCGCGTAATGCTTATATTCCATTTGGTGGTGGACCACGTAACTGCATAGGACGGGGTCTGGTGATGATGGAGGGCCCGCTCATTCTGGCAACTCTGGCCCAGCACTTTCATCTTGAGCTTGAGCCCAGCACTCGCCTGAAGCTGAAGTTCTTGCTCACCATTCGACCCAAGAACCCCTTGATGATGCGCGTTCGCAAGATGTGAAGTGATGGGGCTGACGATCTGTAAAATACAGATCTGCTAGTGACCGTCTCAACTGGAGTAGCAACGATGTATCTGCGGCCCTAATAGCGCTGCAGATAGGGTTAGAGTTCTGTATTAGCAGGGAGCAAGCATAACGGGCTAGGTAGAAATTGGAGATCCTGAGCTTTGGACCTAAGCCGATTTCTACCCTTTGGTTGATGTTAACCAAAGGGTGCCTCACCAGCCCGCTCCGTCTCCTCTTCCCTATGTATCGGGTCTACCACAGCAGTGATTACCCCGGTGTGGCGGATAAAGAGTGCTGTATCACCGTGATACAGTGTAACACGCCTTTGTGGCACCAATGTTGGCGCCCCGTCACCTACTCGTGTATCACCGTGATACAGCGGCCGCGTGTCCGCAGACTGCGCCAGGGGTGTAGTTCAGGTCAGAGGCGAGGGCTGGGGAGCATTTTCTACTCCTGCTTAGGCTTTTTCAGGATTGCCTCTGACCTGAAAGGTCCGGCAGATGCAATTGCCCGTTTTCATCCGCCACTTGCAGGACCGCCTGCGAGTTCTTCGTACCATTGGCGCAACCAATTGAGGCACTCACTGTAGCGCGATAATGCGAGGTTCTTATACCCGGAGACGCTGTATCTCCTGTAAAGCTCGCTATATACTTTAGCGTACCCATCTCGCGTGCCGGCAGACACCAGTCGCTGGCCCACGGCCTTGACGGCCATAGCAAGCTCCGCAGCCTGGGCCTCGGTTATTGCAGCGCCGATGCCTGTGTGCCGCTCAACGTCTTGCATACGACGATCAAGGTCGCGCACTATTATGGCAGCGCGATCCAGGCGTGCGTCTATACTCTGCACACGGTTGTCGAGGGCCATTTGCTGTTCGGCCATGCGAGCAATAGCAAGGCCCATCTCGCGAATCTGGGAGAGTGTCATCGGGGCGTCCGGGTCGGTCGAGGGCCGGGCTCTCTCTGCGGCAGCTAAGGCGTCGGCCTGGAAAGCCTGTGCTAGCACTCGGTAGCAGTCCCTACGGTAGCGCATGATCTTCACTTTGAGCTCGGGCTTCACACGGCGAGCCTCAATCCCGAAAAGCCACCCTGACAGGTATTCCAGCGGCAGGCAGACGAAGTTGCGGGTATCAGCTTCCGTTCGTGTTACCCGAACGGAACGTACAACGTCGGCAAGTACCTCATCGTCTTTGACACGCTCGAATTGTCCCGACCAGCTCATACCGAGATATTCTACGATGGGGCGTAGAGGCACATAAACCTGCGGCTGCTCCCCTTCGTCGATCACCACGGCCATAATTTCATCGCCATAGAAATCCACATGGCGCTGCTCCACAGGCACCAGTGCCGTAGACTTGCCTTCCTCACTCTCATCAATAGCCATTTCATTCTCCCACTTCTACATGTCGACCCTGTACGTTAGAAAAGCCGCGCTCCACTGTCGTGGGGCTCAAGCGTAGGTTCCACAGCCGGACTGTCTTTTGCACCCTGAAGACGCAGCTCCAAAGCTCTGCGGGTGGTGGCGACCAGCGTTTCAAGATCCTCAAGCTGGTGAGCCAGGTCCTCACATTCCTCCAGGGGTACTTCTTCAGGCTGGATCCTGCCGAGCACCCGATAAGTGCGCGTGACGGCTTGCCACCGGGCAGGCACGCCCGCGCGAGGCGTGGGCATCTCATAGCGAGGCGTACGGCTGGCTGACGAATCAGGCTCGTCTATCGATATCAGCGAGACCAGTGTATCACCGTGATACACTCCAACCTGCCTGTCCGAAGTTGATTCGGCAGCGGTATCAGAACCAGCGGTCTCCCGAGCGGTCTCCTCACTATCTGTATCACCGTGATACACTCCGCTCTCGGACGCAAGGTGGTCCAGGGCATCCCTCTGGGTTACACGTCCCCCGCGAATAGCGGCGAATAGCTCCGGCCGCTCACGCAGCAGACGGACGCGTCGAGAGATATAATTATGGGTCTTGCCGAGGCTCTCTGCCAGCGCGCGCTGGCTCAGCCCAGTGACCTCCAGCAGGTAAGCGAACTGGCGTGCTTCGTCTTCAAGGTCCAGGTCTTCCCGCTGCAAGTTCTCTAGTGCCGTCAGGATTGCAGCGTCCTGCTCGGTGAGGTCCTCATATATAACCGCCGCTATATCTATCTTCTCCGCCATGATCGCCGCGCGGTAACGTCTCTCACCAAAGATGATCCTGTATCGCTCGCCTGAATGCATCACGCCGATGGGCTGCAGAACATCGTGCTCCCTGATGCTGGCGGCCAGATCTTCCAGTGCCACCTCATCAAATTGCTGCCTCGCCTGGTGGGGGTTTATATCGATCAGACCGATGGGTAGCCGGCGAGCGTTTGTCATCTCCTCACCCGGTGGGGCCGTGCTTACAAATGAGCGGAAAGGGTTGCGCTGGGCAGGCCTCAATGACCTCGGGGTATTCACAACGTTAGATGAGCCCGAGGCATTGAGAGAAGTTGCCGCGTTAGCAGAATCGGGGAGTTTCTTTGTGTCTGCCGGGTTCATACGCTTACCGGGCTTAGTGGGCATGGGTCACCTCCATAGAGAGTATGCGAGCAGCCAACGCCTGGTACGCCAACAAAGCGGGGTGGCCGCCCTTCTTCTCAGCGTTGGGCAGCCGGCCTAATGGTACTCCGGCGCCTGCGGCATCGGCCACGCGGATAGTAGAGGGTATCTCGATCTTGGTGGGATCCCGGCGCTCCGCCTCGGTTCGCGCGCTTAAAAAAGGCACTCCCCACTCGTCGCAGAAGGCCGCCACCTCAGCGCGCATTTGCTTGTGCTGCCGGGTCTCCGCCTGCACACGCGTAAGGAGCACGCCCTCGACCTGCAGCTTGTGGTTGAGGTCCTCCTGCACAAGAGAGACGGTATCGCGCAGGTCACCTATGCCACGCGCACTTATGAAGTCAGGCACTACAGGCACCAGCACGTGAGTGGATGCGGTGAGTGCATTAATCGTTAGCCATGAGAGACTCGGCTGGCAATCCACAAGGATGAGGTCGTAGTCTAGGGCCGCAGGCGCAAGCACATCCTGCAAGACATACTCGCGCCGCGTAGCCTGCATCAGGTCCATCTCGATCCTGGCAAGGTCTATATGCGAGGGGAGCAGATACTCCCCGCCGAGCAGTTTGCGTATCGTCTTCTGGACGATTGCGGGGGTAAGCTTTTTCTGGATGCGCGCATGCATCAGCGTATACAGATTGGCGTACGGCTGCACCTGATCGAAGCCGATGGCTGCGGTAGCCGATGCCTGGGGGTCGCAGTCGACTAGCAACACTCGCTTGCCCAAATCGGCAAGCACCGCCGCGAGCGTTACCGCCGTTAGCGTCTTACCCACGCCTCCCTTCTGGTTGGCAATCGCCACAATCTTCGGTCCCGAAAAGGTAGCGGCACCGGTGCTCGCAAGGTAGGCTGTAAGATCGGCTTCCGCGACACGATAATGACCGCCCGCCGTCTCCTGGGCAGAGAGCTTACCTTCGCGTATATAGCGGTTGACCGTACCCTGGTCAACACCCAGTCGCTCCGCTACCTCTGATGTTCGCAGTAGCCTACCTGCCATCCTGTCGCCTCCTACCTGTACCGTTCGCGCCTCTCCGAGCCCCGCGTTCTTCTTTTGCCAGGTTTGTGCCATAACAAGATAGCATTCTGCACAATTCATCAGCGAGTTATCCACAATGCCAGTAAGTATTCTCGCACACTTTGGAGCCAATGAGGAACTCTATCCGGCAGTTTCCAGGGCGATTGCATCTAAATTCGTTTACGGCTAAAAGTCGGTTTAGCGGGGTTGAATCACGTTCTTGCGGCACGTTGCGGCCGTTTTCCGGTTCTGAAGTGACCTTCTCCCGTCGTCAAGATCGGCCTGCTCGTCAGAATCTGGGGTATTGGGAGCTTTATTAGCTGTTATAGTGAGCCTGGTTCTACGGTTTTCGGCTGAATCCAATTTAGATGCAATCGCCCTGGCAGTTTCGGAAAATGCGTGCAATACGGTGGTTGTGGCTGTGTTGCAACAACCCAATGGATCGGGTAGAGTGTCATCAACCGTCCG
>JBBSIK010000231.1:0-5418 GCA_038232115.1 Chloroflexia bacterium | reverse complement strand
TGTTACCCAGGTTGGTAGAGTCACCGTATGGGCGGTTTCTCTGACCACAGCCGGTGGGACCAGTAGTGAAAGGAATAGCACCTGCAACAAATCCAACTGGTCGATTTGCTCCAAAGCAATCAATGGACTGGAGTTCGATACGACCAGTGTCGGGGTCACAGAGCTTCGCTCCGCGCACGTTCTGCTGCCCACTCATCTTGCGTCAGTGTGAAGTAGGGGATGCCTAAGCGCGAGGCATAGTGTATCAACTCCCAGCGGCCCATACCGAGTAACTCGGCAGCCTTGCCACTGGAGACAACGCCGCGCCGGTACAGTTCCAGCACGATCAATTCACGTGCTGACTGCTCCACGGGCTGATTGAACTGGTGGAGCAAGGCGACGAGGTCTTCTTGCAGCTCAATGTTGATGGTGGTCATCCTATACACTCCTAACTGATAAGTAATATCAGGTCTAGGGTTGCGCGGCCGTAGCTTACCCCGCAGTTTCCGCTATGCTTGCGTCATTATACCATGCCTGCACTGAGCCGGAACATCATCCATGTGCTTAGCTTCGGTCAGGCCGCCTCGCGACGATAGTCGTGGACAATCCCCCCGAGTACATTCCGGCATTTCACCGGGCCTTCTTTACGACCATGCTCGATTGGGATTGGGCAGCGCTGCTTGATACCTTGGTGTGGTCTTGCTCGGTTGTAATGGTCCACGTATTCTCGTAGTACACGCCTCAGATGTGCTTCCCCCAGGATCAACAGGCGATCCAAGCACTCTTGGCGTACTGACCTCACCCAGCGCTCGGCAAAGGCATTTGCTGTGGGGGTTCTATACGGTGTTCGCAATATCTCGATGCCTTCAGCGGCGAACACATTGTCGAAGCTCGTCGGAAACTTCGCGTCACGATCATGGATCAGAAACCGCATAGACAACTGCTCATCTTGTAGGGTCCAAGTCAGTTGCCGTGCTTGCTGGGCAACCCATTCTGCTGTTGGATGAGCAGTGCAGCCAGCGAAATGGATGCGCCGACTGCCGAGTTCGATGAAGAACAAGGTATGGAGTGTCCTGAGCCAGGCAGTTTCCACGGTAAAGAAATCACACGCCAGAATTTGCTGACCATAATGGCTCAGCAAGGTACTCCATCTACCCCCGTTCTTTGCCCGCTTCGGCGCAGGTGGTATGTGCTGGCGTTTGAGGATGTCTCTGACCGTAGAACGTCCGATGGTGTAGCCCACCTTGAGCAATTCACCGTGCAATTTGCTGTAGCCCCAACTTGGATTCTCCCTTGCAAATCGCAGTAGCAGTGCTTGAAGTTCAGGGCAAGTGGGTAGTCTACCACATGTCGGTCGGTTGTCAAAGGTCCATTTACGGCGAACCAGCTCCCGGTGCCACCGGAGCACGGTATCTGGCTTGAACAGCAGTAGCACCTGGTTCAATTTGGTTTTGGCACCACGACCGAATACAGTAAATCTGGCAGCAAGAACGGTCAGACCAAGTTTCTCCAAGCGGGAGATGCGTGGGGCGGTAGGATGATGGCGTCGGAGAATACGCAACTGGTGGCGCAACAAGAGGATTTCAAGATCCTTCTGCCGATCGCTGTGACGCCACACAGTGAAAAGATCAAGAAGCAACGAGAGGAGTTGGGCGAGCAGATGGTAAAGCATGAGGCAAGGACCTGCATGAGGTATGCCGTGCGGCTATCCCAAGCAAGAACACCGCCGATTCAAAAGCGGTTCTCGAGCCTGTACGCGATTCCGCACACTACAGGGAAACATTGGAAACGTGGGGAATATGGGGAACCTGTTTGAGGTCATTGCGGGTAAGAGTATTCTGTCCTTCCGCCGGGATGATCCCGAAGACGAGCCCTCTTCTTCGAGTAAATGCTTCGCTCTGGTACGAAGCATCGACAAGAAGCCAAAGCGCAGGCTCTTCGATCTGCTTCAATCGCAGGGCATGCAGGCTAACCAGCAGGTGACCTTCTTCTCCGACGGCGGGGACACAGTGCGTCACCTTCCAGAGTATCTCAACCCTGAGGCAGAGCACATTCTAGACTGGTTCCATATAACCATGAGGATTACGGTGCTGCAACAGTGTGCAAGGGGTTTGGAGCAGCAGTGGTCTGCTCACGTGGCACACGACCCTGAGGAGGAGGGTTTGGAGCGACGTTTGGAGAGTGTGAAACACTATCTGTGGCACGGCAACGTCAGCAAGGCGTTAGACCAACTGCGCTGGCTTGAGGAAGATTTGGAGGGTTGGGACTACGATGAGGAAGGTGAACACAAGCCACAAGCGGGAAGCGAAGGAGCGGCACGGATGCTCAAGTACGTGCGGGAGTTGGACACGTACATCGCCAACAACGCTGGGTCTATTGTTAATTACGGAGCAAGGTATCACAGTGGAGAAAGGATCAGCACAGGTTTCGTCGAATCGACGATCAACCAGGTGGTAAGCAAGCGTATGGTCAAGAAGCAGCAGATGCAATGGACGCCGGAGGGAGCTCACCTGCTGTTGCAAGTGCGAACTCAGGTGCTCAACGAGGATTGGGAAGGCACGTTCCGTACATGGTATCCACAGTTTCGACCTTTGTCGATGCCAGACAAGGAGGTTCGCCCAGCAGCCTGATACCCCGACTTTTTAGTGCTCTCGCGCCGCCGGACAGCTCAAGAGCATGCGGGCGTAACACACAGAGCGACGGGAGAATGGCCGGTGGTTAGTTAGACCACCGGCCTCTTTGTGCCCCTCGATATACCGCCGCCTATTACTTTCGGCCTATGCCCGCCCGGTAGTTTTGTCCATCTTTTCTTATTGCTGTTTCTCGCTTAATTCCGGTAAACTTAGCGACTTACTGTTTTCGGCTGCGGGCGTGGCGACCGAACGGTAGAAACCGAATAGTAGAACAGGATGGTGGTATGCGAAACTTCTTTTTGTTGCTCTACCTGGCGGTACTTGCTTTGTCGTTCCCACTGATCGGGAAGACCGATTCTTACGCCCAATCCGAAGGCGGATATGGCGGGCGGCCCCCTATGTTCACGCCCGGCCCCGCCCAGGGTCCAATGGTGCCGGTTACCCCTGTGCCTACCTCTTCTACCCCGCCCAAAGCGGCTCTGAGCTTCGCCCCTGTTTCCATGTTCGGCATGAACCTGTACCTCGCGGGCCTGGAGCGACTCAACCAGAACATAACTCAGCTAGCCCAGTTATCATCAGCCGGTGGCGTCAAGGGGGCGCGCGAAGAACTATCGTGGGCGAATGTCGAGCCGTTGCGCAAGGGTGTGACGGACGATACCGCAGTGGGTATCTTCGACCGCGCCATTGACCTTGACGTGAACAACGGCATGGCGGTGGTGGGGATGTTGCTCACCACGCCCAAGTGGGCCAGCACAAACCTAGGCGTAGGCGACTATTACTGGTACGAGCCTACCAACTTCAACGACTACTTCGACTACGTGCGCTGGGCCGTGAACCGCTGGAAGGGCAAAATCCACACATGGGAGATATGGAACGAGCCGAACCACCCTGGCACGTGGAACTGTCCCAACGCCTGCAACCTGCCCGCCGATTATGCCCGCCTCCTCGCCGGGGCGTACTCAGCCGTAAAGTCGGTGGACCCGAACGCCAGGGTGCTAATCGGTGGCCTGTATGTGCATGACGTAAACAACGAAGGCATGGCCTTCCTCAACCGGGTGGTCGAGGCCTCAGGCGGCGCTATCAACTTCGATGGACTTTCCATACACACATATATGAACGACCGCATGCCGGAGAGTCTGCGCCCCGACAGCCTGGTGCAGAACTTCCAGTACCGGCTCAATATGGCGAACGACTGGATAGACGCGCACGGTGGCCGCCCATCCGAGATATGGATAACCGAGGACGGGCGCAGCACCTGTACTCTAAGTCCGAGTTGCCCCTCTAACATGACGTGGAGTGAGAACGATCAGGCATCCATGCTCGCCAGGATGTACGGTATCGCGCTGTCGACGCGGCGTGTGGTCCAGTTCGACTATTTTCAAGAAGAGGACAAGTTCAACACGCCGAGCAATCTCTACGGCGGCATGTCTATCCTGCGCGACGACCTATCAGCCAAGCCCGCTTATTATGCGTACAAGACGATATCGGGGCTGCTGGATGGCGCAACTTTTCAGGGGCAGGGACCGCTCATGGTGCCCGGCAACGATCCTAACCAGCCCGATAATTCAGACTATGTCGGCTTCGATTATCGCTTCGTGCAGGGCAGCAACAACATTAACATGGTATGGCAGGTGAACGGCACCGCGCTGGTAGACTATCCCGTTAGCGTTCCAAGCGTGGATGTGGTTGCCCGTGACGGCCAGGTAACGCATATAGCGACCACCGGCGGCAAAGTGCGCCTGCAAATCAGCCCGCAGCCTCAGTACGTGGTCCAGACGGCCTGCACCTCGCCGTACTCTGATGTCTGCCCCGACTTCTGGGCCTACAGCTATATCAAGTGCCTTTCAGACCGAGGGGTAATCTCCGGCTATCCTGATGGCACGTTCAAGCCGAACAACAACATAACTCGCGCCCAGCTATCGAAGGTCGTATCCAACGCCGCAGGCTTTAGCGAGACGCAGACCGGACAACTCTTCGCCGACATTGCAGTGGATAGTCCGTTCTACCAGTTCGTGCAGAGGCTGGCTTCGCGCGGCATTATAAGTGGATATACCTGCGGCGGTGCGGGAGAGCTTTGTGAGGCGGGCAATCTGCCCTACTTCCGGCCAAACAGCAACACAACGCGCGGGCAAAGAGCCAAGATCGTGGCGAACGCCAAAGGGTACAACGACAACCCCTCCGGGCAAACGTTCGAGGACGTGCCGCCGGGCAGCACTTTCTACCCCTGGGTCCAGCGGCTGGCCTCGCGCAACGTCATGAGCGGGTATGCCTGTGGCGGCGCGGGAGAGCTTTGTTCGGACGCGGGACTGGCATACTTCCGCCCTGCCGTAACCGCAACACGGGCGCAAGTGTCCAAGATAGTAGCCAGCACCTTCTACCCGGAGTGCAACCCTTAACAGGGCGGATGCAAAGTGGCTCTTGGTAGGAGATGAATACCCAAACAGAGTATTGTCATTCCTCACGCCGTTCGGAATCGGGTGGGTAAGGGACGGTGCTGAATGGGAGAAAGAGGGTAGCAAGGTTGCTCCTATGTGCGAAGGCCAACCGATTCCTCACTACGTTCGGAATGACATTGTGCTGTTTGGCACTGTTTATGGTAGTGTTGCAACAACTTGGAGGGTTTAGTAGAGTAGGGCTTGTTAGCTTATATCATTCATATTTGGATCCCTGCTCATGAGCCAATCCGCACAATCCATCCTCTTCAAGTACCGCCATTTTGAACCCCAGATAATCTTGCTTTGCCTGCGCTGGTACTTGAGGTATTCGCTGAGCTACCGAGATCTGGAAGAGATAATGGCTGAACGAG
>JBBSIK010000230.1:0-5439 GCA_038232115.1 Chloroflexia bacterium | reverse complement strand
CGGCCCAGACGCGGTCTTGTGAAAATGGCGGGTAAACGCATCGACACGATACCTGCCGAGCAGTTGGTGCGCCTGGGCATCAGCCACTCACCGGAGGGGCGGCGAATATTCAGCCGCATGACTGTGCAAGAAAACCTTGACATGGGCGCGTTCACCAGAAGCGACAAGGCAAGCATCGCGCAGGACATGGAGAGGGTGCTGACGCTCTTCCCCCGCTTGAAGGAGAGACTTGCCCAGCGCGGTGGTACCCTCTCCGGTGGTGAACAGCAGATGCTTGCGATGGGTCGCGCTCTCATGTCCCGTCCGCAGGTGCTACTCCTTGACGAGCCATCTATGGGCCTTTCCCCTATCCTCGTGCAGACGATATTCACAATCATACGCGAACTGAATGCGAGCGGCTCAACCATACTCCTCGTTGAGCAAAACGCGCTCCTTGCACTGGAGATAGCTCATAGGGGATATGTCATCGAAACAGGCCAGATCGTGCTCGAGGATACGGGCCGAAATCTCCTGAAAAGCGAGAAGGTCCGTAAAGCCTACCTCGGTGCGGATTAGCGTACACGCTCTACACTGCCCTGAAGAACGCAACCGGAGGCGATACCTCCTCTGTATCGTGGCGCTCGCAGGCTTATTCTTTGCCGCAGGCTGCCAATCTCAGACTGCAACGACATTGCCCCCGGCTGCCCCCCGAACGCTACGCATCGTTTCCTCCTTGCCATCACGAGGCCAGGGCGCGCTCCAAAGCCAACTAATGAGGCAGGCCATAGATATGGCAGTTCAGGAGCACAAAGTCGCGCTATCGGGGTGGAACTTGGAGCACGTGGCCCTCGATGATGGCGACGGCGAGACTGGCGAGTGGTCGCGGACCACAGAAGAATCCAACGCGCTGGCCGCAGCGGATGATCCGGCCACTGTGGCTTATATTGGACCCTACAATTCGGGCGCGGCCATGGTGTCAATGCCGGTGCTGAACCGGACGGGCCTGCTACAGGTGCTGCCGAACGCCACATGGCCGGGCCTCACTCAGAGCGGCTGGGGAGCGGGCGAACCGGAGCGATATTACCCGACCGGAAAGCAAACACTCGTGCGGATGATGCCTGCCGATAGCGATCTGGCGCAGATGGCAGCTGAGAGAGTGCATGCCCTGGGAGCAAGCACCGCCTGGACTGTCGGCGACGACAGTGACTATAGCAGGGGCATGACAAAGGTCTTTGCGGGCGCTGCCTATGCGCATTCTGTTCAAGTGACACGGAATATAGAACTGAGTGGGCTGGACCTCACCGGTACAGGCGGCCCTACTCACCCGCAGCCCGATGCCATTTTCTCTGCCCCAAGCAACCTCGACGGTGTCAAGAAGCTGGCTGCGGCCCTCAAGCAGAACACACTCCGTAGTGGCGTCTTTGTGACAGACGTGGCCCTCAGCGACCAACTCTCCGAGGGCGACCGGCAACTCATGGAGGGGTGGCATATTCTATTCAACGCCGGTGTGGGAATCACGCAAAGCCCGGCGTACCTGGAGTTTGCGCGGCGGTTTCACGAGAGGTACGGAAGAGCGCCATCCGCCTTTGCCGCAAACGCTTACGATGCCACCGGACTAGTTCTGGACGCAGCAGGAAAGCCTGGTATGGACCGGCGAGGAATCATAGCAGCCGTGCTAAACACACAGAAGCCCGACGGCGCTTCAGGTCCCATCCGCTTCACAGATGGAGGCGACATAGTGGGCAGGAGGGTGAGCAGCTACAAAATGGTGGGAGGGCAACTCATACTCGAAGAGAAGGTCGCAGTGCCCTAGCGGTCTCGGCCTTCCGACTCGTCCAGTTCGGAGTGCATATAAGCGATACGGTTGATAAGATCGCTCATGTTTGCAATACCCAGGCTGGCAAGCCGCTCCCGGATTGCTTCGGGCAATTGGCCGTAATTTATAGCCAGATCAACGCCGCTTTCCTCTATCTCTTCCTGCAAACTCTCAAGCTCTTCAAGATCGAGCAGTTGCAAGTAGCTGTCATCCTGGTAAGGCTCGTCCACAGGTTTGTGGCCCTCCTATACGCTGAACCTAAGAAAAAAACGCTGATGCGAACACAACGATAAGCCCCAGCGTACCGACTCCGGCGAATTCCAGTAGGGTGCTTCGCGTCAGGCGGTGGTCCACATAGCTGGCGATCAGGCCATACGTAACGTAAAAGGCCAGCAGCAGGCACGCCCCACCGACGAGGGTCGTCAGGGCGGCCCAGTAATTCAGTCCCCATGTTAGCTCAGCGCATACGAGGCCCGCCGCAGCCGCCAGCAGCATGAGGGTACTCCAGCGTCCTTCAACGGGCAAATTCAGGGCTATATGCCACGATCTATCACGTCGCAGCATCTCGTAGATCAGTAGCGCGGCCACCACACCAACTGCGGTTGCCGACGCGAGTGCGCGCACTTTGAGGCCATAAATGGCGCTGAACAGCAGAAAAGCAGTGAGATGCGAGCATACGTTGAGCGACGTTTGCGCGAGTCCGAAGTAGCGGTCAGCCGCATCAGATGTATGAGCTTGCGCCCAGAAGACCGCGAGGAGCGACAAGCCTCCGAGGGCCAGCACCATTATTTGGAACCAGCCGCCCGCGAAGATCTGCAAGAAAATAGTAAATCCCAGAACCAGGAGCGAAGGTAAGAGCACTTCGAGCGGCAGGCGTGAGACTTGCACAAGCGACTTGCTACCCGTCGCGCCGCTGCGCCTTATCCAGATAGCCCCAGCCGCAGCCACGAGCACCAGTGCAGCGCGCAGAGGCCAGACGGCTGATGCGGCGTTGTCTACGCCTGCGCTCGAAGGCTGCAAGGCAACCAGTATGCCCAGGCCGGTGGTGATGAGAAGGCTCAAGATGAAGATGCGTTCAGTGCGCATGATCTAAGTGCGTTCTCCCTGCTGTTCGCCGAGCGCCTTCCAAATACTCTCCTCGCTGATCGAGCCTGCCCTCAGCACGCGCACCGGCGTGCTGGTGCAATCCACCACCGTCGAGGGCACGCCACTCCCACCAGGCCCGCCATCAGCTATCAGTTCCACATCGTTGCCCAGGTACGAAGCAGCAGTGAGCGCATCAAGAGCATCAGGCTGGCCCGACAGATTGGCGCTGGTGGTAGCAAGCGCGCCGCCACATACGCCGATAAACTCCCGCGCCCACTCATGGTCGGGGACGCGCACTGCTATCGTCTCACCACCCCCCAGTTGCACGGGCAATCCAGGCCGCCGCCAGACTATCAGCGTCAGCGCGCCAGGCCAGAAAGCAGAACCAAGCATATGGGCGGCTTCCGGTGTCTCGCGCGCAACATCCGCGATTCGGGCTGCGCCGGACAGCAATAGCGGTAGAGCTTTCGTTTGTTCCCGCCTTTTTGCCCTGTAAACGCGCTCAATCGCGGCCACGTTGTACGGGTCGCAACCGACACCATACACGGTATCTGTGGGAAACACAACCAGCCCGCCAAGCTTGATCGCTTCGGCGCATCGCTCCAGAGCATGGTTGTTTGCAGGCAGCATCTCCACAGTGGAATACGCCTAGTGCGTGCGGGCCAGCAGAAAAGCTGCCCAGGACCGGAGCAAATCGCGATACTCGTTGGCAGGCAACTCCTCCAGGAGAGCCAGGGCACGCTCCACGTAGGAGTTGGCAAGAGCAGCCACGTCCGCAATAGCTCCCGTCGAGCGGAGTATATCCAGAGCAGCGGTCACTTGCGACGAACTTGCATCTGCCTTGCCCAGTACCGAAGTCAACAAGCGACGCTGCTCGCCACTTGCGCTTTGTAGCGCCTTATAGACAACCAGAGTTCGCTTCCCTTCTCTTAAATCGGACCCCACCGATTTTCCCAGTTCTGCCTGATCGCCAGTCAATCCAAGCAGGTCATCGCGCAGTTGGAAGGCGATTCCAGCCAGGGAGGCGAAAGTGCCCAGTTTTTCCGCGTAGCCCGCGTTATCAGGTCGGCCTGCGAGACCAAGCTTCGCGCCGCACCATGCAGCATACTCAAGCAGAGCGCCCGTTTTCAGCGTGAGCATGTGCAATATGCGCTCCTCACTGAGCGAGTCGGGAGGCATGAGGGCAAATTGCACGTCCAGTAACTCGCCTTCCAGCAGCTTGGGCGTGAGATTGACCGACATACGTTGCGCCAGTTCCAGCACCAGGCTAGCACTCACCCCCTTCGACACGAGATCACCAAGCAAAGCATATGTCCAACTTTGCTGGAGATCTCCCGCGAGTATAGCTACCGCCAGGCCGTAATGGGCAGCCTCCCTATCACTCTGATGATGGTCGCGTATGGCATGATCCCGGTACATGGCATGTACTGTCGGATGACCGCGCCGAGTGTCGTCTCGGTCAATAATGTCATCGTGTACCAGCGTCCAGGTATGGAAAATCTCAACAGCAGCGGCTGCGGGTATGGCCCTGCTCTCGTCGCCACCTACTACGCCACACGACAGGAGCAACAACAGGGGCCTGAGCGCCTTACCACGACGCCGCACATAGCTGAACAGGGCGTCATGTATGTCCCGCGGCTTGAAGTTCGTGGCTCCGGGCCACGTGTCAAGATAGCCATATACCGCCGCCCGCCTCTCGCGTAAGGCTTCTTCAAAAAGCGCCATATCAGAACTAAGCGCGCTCGCAAAGTCGAGTCCGGCTCTTGTGATAGCTTCCATAACTACAGGTGCTCCTTAATGCTGGTGGCGGCTACACGGTCCATCCCCTTGACAGTCAGCAAGTCGTCTATGCTCGCTTCACGGATGGCTTTTACCGACCCGAAGTGTTTATATAGCTCCTTCTTCCTGACGGGGCCGATGTGCGGAATCTCGTCCAGCTTACTGCGCGTACCCCGCTTTGAACCGAGTTTCTTGTTGTAGCTGTTTGAGAATCGGTGCGCCTCGTCACGTATCCTTTGCAACAGCTTCAGGGCTTCAGACCGCTGGCTAAGGACAATCGGGTCCGAGCGATTCGGAAGGAACACTTCCTCTTCGCGCTTGGCAAGTGATATAATCGGCATATCTGCCAGACCGACCTCTTTCAGAACTGCGTAGGCTGAAGCGAGTTGCCCCTTGCCGCCATCTATGACAAGCAGGTCGGGCAGCACGGCCCAGCCGCTTTTCTCCCAGCTACCATCTGGCCGCGCTCCGTTGCCATGGGTCGTAGCGTGATCTCTGGACACAAGCTTCCGGACACTGTCACCCAACTGCGGCTCATCCGCATCCTCAGCAGCTTCTTCACTGATACGAGCGATGGCTTCGTAGTCGGCTGATGGCGCAGGCTCGTCGTGGTCGCCCGCACGGGCACGGCCCAGGGCCACATGTCGCTCCTGATTGGCACGGTCGGGGCCCGCTCGCTTAAAACGGCGACGGAGCATCTCCTGCATCGAGGCAAAGTCGTCGTTGCCGGTAGTTCTAATCTGGAAACGCCGGTATTCCTTCTTCTTGGGCATACCCTG
>JBBSIK010000229.1:0-5446 GCA_038232115.1 Chloroflexia bacterium | reverse complement strand
CGATGTAGGAAATATCCGGATCGCGGGTCTTGCGCAGGGGTGTGGGCACACAAATAGAGACCGCATCTATCTCCTTGAGGGTATCGAACTCCGTTGTGGCATCGAGCAAACCTGCTTCCACCAGTCGCCTGACCGCTTCGGAGGGTACATCGTCTATGTACGATGCACCTTTATTGATCGTCTCAACCTTACTGGGATCAAGGTCTATACCTGTGACATGGTAGCCAGCCTCGGCGAATATCACCGCCAGAGGCAAGCCAACGTACCCAAGGCCCATAATACCTATATGTGCCTCTTTGGATATCAGTTTGTCGATCAGTTCTATTTTCAAATCTGCCATTGAGCATTCCCCTATATTGCAAGATAAGGTTTGGACCGTCGCATTGTAACGCGATTGGGACCGGCACTTCAAACAATAATACAGCATAAACCATCTTTAGCCCAAAACGGTGCCGGCGATTCACGTCTGCTTACCCATCACTTGCGAGAGTGCAAGAATGTAACCAGGTCTTCTACCTCTTTGGGTGTGAGGATGCTGCTGTATGCGGGCATGTTGTTGCCACCATTGAGAATGCGCACAGTAATCTGATTCTCGGAAAGGCGACCTCCTACGGTTGATAGGCTTGGACCCCTCTCCCCCCCGCTACCCGCGATAATATGGCAGTAGGCGCATCCCTTCGATAGAAAGAGATGCGCGCCCGATGTTACAGAAGCATTGCCGGTGCCCACCACACTGGCAGGCAAGGGTTGTACCGCGAAATTGGGCGACCATTTCGCCTGTTCTCCGGCCAGCCACAGAATACCCACCATCATCACTATGCCAAGTACAACTGCCGCGGCCCACGGGCGACGCTTGGGGCTACGCTCGCCTTTGTTCGCAACCAGAGGTAGTATGAACAACAGGAACCCGAGTAACAGAGGCCCACCGACTATCACAAATGGCTCGGCTGCCGGTGGCAAGAGCGCAAGCACCGCGAAGTACCACAGAAAGTAAAAGTCGGGGCGCGGATAGGCTTGCAGGATTGTGGGGTCGGGCGGCTTATCCAATGCCGGCGGGCCGAAGATGAGAGCCAACGCGCCAATGACGACTACTACCAATACCGTACCTACAACATCGCGCCACGCCACGTCCGGCCAGAATTGTATACCCCGCTTCTGCAGCAGGTCATGGTACCACGCTCTGTAGGTTTTGGGATCAACCACGCGGCCTATCTTCGGCGGCTCGGAAATGCCATTGCGCAGCACCAGGAAGAGATGCATACCCAGGAAGAGGAATATCAACGCGGGGATAAAAAAGACATGGAAAGCGAAAAAGCGACTGAGAGTTGCGCCGCCCACCGTGTCTCCCGCCAGAAGAAAATGGGCCAGGCCCTGCCCCATTATGGGAACACGGCCTGCCTGTTCCGCTGCCACTATCGTTGACCATACAGCGTTCTGGTCCCATCTCAGCAATTGGCCGGTGAACGCCATCGCCAGTGTCACCAGCAACAATACGGAGCCTGTGAGCCAGTTCATCTCGCGGGGAAACTTGTACGCGCCCATGATGAAGGTACGGGCCATGTGGATGCCTATCAGTACCACCATCGCGGAGGCTCCCCAGGAGTGCATCCCGCGCAGTAGATTGCCGAACGGCGCATCGTGTGTGATGAATTGCAGGCTGTTATACGCATCCGCCGTGGAGCTTACATAAGCTGTGGAGAGGGCTATGCCCGTGCCGACTTGCACGAGAAAAGCGGTAAGCGTGGCGGTGCCGAATATGTACCACCACCCGGTTCCGGGCGGCACGGGGTGATCGAGTATAGGTTTCATAAAGGCCCCGATGCCCGTCCGGTCGTCCATCCAGTGTAAAGTTCGTCTCACGACGCCCATAACAACATCTCGCTTTCTAAGTACGAGCTATCAGTTAGGCTACCAGATGTGACCTCGCCGCGCCCTCGTATTTCTCTAGCGGTAGGATAGTCTAACTGATAAAGTGCTAAGTAATAGGTATGCCACTCGCCTCAACTTCGACCTGACCGTTGCGCAGGCGCACATTATAGGTGGGTAGCGGCTTTGGAGGCGGCCCGGCGGCTACGGTGCCATCTTTGTAGTAGACGCCCCCATGACATGGGCACATGAATAGTGTGCCGCCGGGCACCCAGTTGACGGGGCAGCCTAGATGGGTGCAGTTCACCGAGAAGGCAGTGAATTTCTGCTCACTTTCGCGGCGTAGCCAGGCTGCGGTCATGGCTGATACACCGGCCCACGGTAAGGGTGACGCATCTTGAAACGTGACTTCCACGGTCTCTCCTACCCTAAACTGCTCTACCGGCCCTACCGCCCTCCAGACCACAGGGGCCTTTCTGAGTAAAGGGGCGAACAGGAATCCAAGCACAGGCAGACCCACCAGCGCGGCGGCCAGTACACTCAGCCCGACGCTGAGTTTATTCAAGAATGCACGCCGCGTGAGCACCTCGGCTGACTCTTCTCGGCTGCTCTCGTCGTGCGCAGTACTCGCGTTCAGATCTTCTTCCATATTCGACCTCTCATCAGTGGCCTTTGTTTTCATGCAGTATATCTCCGATCCACCCCGCCAGCGATAGCCCAAAAAGCGCAAGGCCCACCAGCGATATAAGGAATGAAGTAACAATACCCCACAGCAGCAGCGTAATCCCCAGCGCCATGACCACAGGCCAGTAGGTCGGCTCGGACAGGTGCGCGGGCTGTGGGGCGGTCCAGCCGGGGGGTATTCGCGGCGTCTGGGAGGGTGCGCGGTCATGAAGACTCTGCGGCGCAACACCCTCCGTGCCGCCATGCTCGGTCGTATCATCGTCGCGCTCGGCCACACCCGTAGAAGTTGCCGCCTCTCTATTCTTCGTCCCTGATGGCGCGGGCTTCAGAGCGCGTTTCATACCCATCACCGTCAGTAAAGCACCCGCTATAGCGGATACGACGCCGATGAGTGCGTCCTTAATGCTACGTAACATCAAGATTCCTCCCCAGACAAAGCCGTGGCTACTCGCAAGCCATCAGCCACAGGAAACTCGCTTTCATCCTCAAGGTCGGGCGCTGAGTACCATCGGATGAGCACGCCCAGTATAGCCCCCAGGTAAACCAGACCTCCAGGCACCCACATGATGAGACCGGCGAGCTGTTGGTCGCCTGCTGCGGAAATGCCCCAGCCGTTACGGATATAGTGAAGTATACCGGCTGCATCGTCTGGGCGCATATAGGCCGGGTAGAGGCCAGGGGGCGTGAAAGTCAAGTAGATGCCCAGCACACTGCTAGCTAGAGCCGCGGCGAACAGGTAGAGCACTACACCGAGTGGTGGTAGGCGATTCACCTGCAACGGCGACAGCACGGGCCACCAGAAGATCGCGGCGGTTACGAGGAAGCAGAGGTGCTGTACGACGTGTACGCGCTCGTTCGCAAGTGCGGCATTATAGAAGGCAGGCACGTGCCATACCCACAGTGTGCCGGTACCGAGGAGCCAGGCAGTTAGCGGTTGCCGCAACAGCTTCTCCAGCCAGGCGATCAAGGGCCAATGCAGCGTCTTCTGAAGCAGTCCAGCGGGCGTTCCGGTGAGCAGAAGCGGCGGCACTACCAGGATGAGCAGTAGGTGCTGCAACATGTGCGCGCTGAAAAGGTATTCGTCCCCCAGCGTGTCTATGGGCGAGACAAGCGCGAGCAGCAGCACCAGCACCCCTGCACAGAAAGAGAGCGTCATGCCCCATGTGAGTGGCCGGACCGCCCGCACGTAGAGGGCTGCCAGTCCGGCGCACCCCAGGAGCACGGACGGCTCCCAGTTCCACAGCGACCAGAAGCCGAGGGCCGTGCTTTCGTGTTCCACGTGCATAAATAAATGCAGCAGCGTAACGCCCAGCATCATAGTATGCCATTCCAGCCGAGTGCTATCACGCGATCAGCCACCATTGCAACGTAGAGAAGGGCCAGGTAGATGTTGGAGAACTTGAACAGGCCCCATGCTCGCGCCGTGGAAGCCTCCCTCGCCAGTTGCACCGCTCTTGCCACGAAAACTACGCCCAGCGAGAGGGCCGCGCCCAGGTACAACCAGCCCAGGGAGCCTGTCGCAAAGGGCAGCAGCGAGACGAGCAGTAGCAGCACTGCATAGCGCAAGATGCTGGCTCGCGTGTAATTGGCCCCACGCACGACAGGGAGCATGGGGATGTTCGCAGCACGATAGTCCTCCTGCCGCACAAGGGACAGCGCCCAGAAGTGAGCGGGCGTCCAGAAGAAGATGATGGCGAAGAACAGCAAGGCCGGGATGTCCAACCCGCCCGTCACCGCCGCCCAACCCACGAGAGGAGGCACCGCGCCCGCCGCCCCCCCTATCACTATATTCTGCGTGCTCGTTCGCTTGAGCCAAATGGTATAGACGAACACATAAAAGAGGTTGCCAGCGAGCGCAAGCAGGGCCGCCACCGGATTAACGGTGAGCCATATCTGCATAAAAGCCAGCAGAGTGAGCACAACACCGAAGCGGAGCGCGCCCTGTGGTGAAATGCGGCCCGTGACTATTGCACGCCCTTTCGTGCGCCGCATACGGGCATCTATGTCGCGGTCGAGGTACTGGTTGATTGCGTGCGCTCCACCTGTGGCGAGGGTGCCGCCCAGGACGGTGAAGAGGATGAGGGAGAGCAAAGGGCGGTCTGCGGGATGCTGCACAGCTGCCATCAGCATCGCGGTCACGGTGGGCACGAGCAGAAGCGGTATCACCCTGGGTTTTATCAGCCCGAAGTACAGCCGGACGGTAGGTGGCACCAAACTTTGCCCACCGGTTCGCGTCTTCGGCAGCTTACGTGGGGCCGTAATATCATCTGTCAAATCGAAACCGGACTCACCGGAATAGCCCGGTGTCCACAACAGAGCCGCGAGCACGACAAGCGCCGCCCATGTGGCTGCGGCCAGACCGAGGTGCGCCCCTTTGAGGGCTTCCGGCGCGCCGAGCCAGATGGTGAACGCGCCGAGAAAGACCTGCGACACGTAGAGCAGCGCCAGCAGGTGCGCCGCTACTCGCAACCGTCGCTCTTGCCTGTAGAAGCGCCAGACCACAACGGTAAGCGCCAGCATGAGCACGTCGGACAAGCCCACCGCGAGCCGGTGCCCGAAGTTGATCCAGCCGCCGGTGTCTACGGGTAAGATGCCTGTATCTGAGCACTGGGGCCAGGCAGTGCAAGCAAGATCGGCCTGCGCGCCCACCACTGCCGAGCCGGTGAGCATGGCGGCGAAAGTAAAAGCAAGGGTCGCGGCTAGGAGTATGCGGGTTGCAAGTCGTGTGCGCTCTGTTGTGCGGACGCGTGTGATGACGTTAGGCGCAGCTGATTCCGCGTTCACCACAGCGTGTTGTCCGGCAAAGACCGCGAGGAGCACAAGGGAGGCAAGCAATATCATCGAGTTGCCCATATGCGCGGCGACCCAGGTGCGGTCGAGGTGCAGCAGCACGGTG
>JBBSIK010000228.1:0-5491 GCA_038232115.1 Chloroflexia bacterium | reverse complement strand
AGTTTCCTCGCTTTCTCTTTTCCTGGGGCTGGCCTGGATAGCCCCCCTCACGCTGTCGTGGGGCTGGGGGAGTGGCTTCTACAATGCAGTCCACAGCGGCTACCGTCTTGTGTGCGACCAGTTGCCCGAGCGTTCGGCGCAGCTTGGAGGGTTGCCCGTTTGCCTATGCTGGCGGTGTACTGCCATATACTTAGGCTCGCTGCTGTTCGGGGTCTTGTATGCAGTGGGCCGTGATCGCAGACTGAGCTGGCTAAACTGGTTGAAGCGTCCCGTGTCGCTGGGCGTGATGCTGTTGTACGGCCTGCCGCTCATTATAGATGGGGCTACACATGCCCTAGGCGTGCGTACCGGTGTTAGCTATGCGCATACTCCCGACTTCTGGCTCTCCTGGGAAACGTTCTCGGCTGATTGGTGGCTGCGCATCATAACCGCCCTCGTTGCTACCGTAGGTGCGGTGAAGTTCCTCTGCCCCAGGCTGGACAAGTTAGGCTGTGCTTATGAGCAGCTTTACCTGGCGCGGACACAGAGTGACCGTTACAGCCTGCCCGGTCAGACGACGGGTGGGCAGGCGGCTCAACCCTCAAAATAGACTCCAGCGAATCCCCTGCATACCATTAGCAGCTGTATGATATAATTGCGTGCCGGGACAGTCAAGCTAGACCCACCGTGAACTATGCACCTCTCAAGGGGCGTCATCGTCGCGTCCGTGGTAGCACGACGATATTCAGTCCCGCTTGGGAGGGAAATGGTATGTTGAGACGGCTTAAGCAGCTCGTGGCCCTGTGCATGGTGGCGACAGTGGCAGCGATGGCGATAGGAGCACCGGCCTCTGCCCAGGAAGCGACTACTACGATTACACTCCTTCACTTTAGCGACTACCACTCGCACGCAATACCCTTCTACTCGGAAGGCGCTAACAACCAGGCGGGTATAGCGCGTACTATCGCCTATATCAAGGCCCAGCGCCAGGCAAATCGCAACCTGCTTGTCCTCAGTGGCGGAGACATGCTGAACAAAGGAAGCCCCACCTGGAGCGACGAGTACAAGTGCATCGAATGGCCCTGGTTCAACGGCCTGGTTGACGCCATGGCGCTCGGCAATCACGAGTTTGACTATGGGCAGGATGTGTTCAAGGGTTGCCAGGCAAGCGCCAACTACCCCACTTTGAGTGCGAACTACGTGGGCGGCGACGGCAATCCGCTCCTGCTCGCGGACGGCAAGCCCTACCTGGTCAAAGAAGTGGGTGGCGTAAAGATAGGTCTGTTCGCACTGGCGGGTAGCGACTTCAGCACCCTTATTGCCAAAGCAAATCGCCCCGCCGACTCAAGCTTTGCCGACCGCATTGATACTGCAAAAAAGATAGTTAGCACTCTGCGCGATACCGAAAAAGTAGATGCTGTTGTGCTTTTCGGCCACGCCTCCCGCGAGGACGACATAGCCCTGGCGCAGGCCGTGCCCGGTATAGACCTGATTCTGGGCACCCACTCGCACTATAAGGGCGAGTTTATGAAGGTTCCCAACTCCAATACCTACTACATCTCTCCCTTCCAATATCTCACCTATCTCTCGAACGTCCAACTGACTTTTACGGGTAGCAAGCTAACGGGGGCAACCGGTAAGCTGGTAAAGATGGACGCCACACAGCCTGAAGACCCCGCCATAGCAACCCAGGTCGCCCAACTCCAGAAAGACCTGGAAGCCAAGTACCCCGACCGGTTCAAAGTGCTGGGCAAGGCAGCGGTTGAACTAAGCGCCGAGAATATCGACACAGACGAATCGGTGCTGGGTAACTGGTCAATGGAAGTGGTACGGGCCTCCGCAGGAGTCAATGCCTTCTTCTCCACCTCGTCGTCGTTCCGCGCTTCTATACCGCCGGGGCCTATCACTGTTGAGACTTTCTTCACGGCCATTCCGTACAAGAACAGCATTGTCACTGCCGACATGACGGGGCAGCAGCTATCCGATCTGATCAACTTGATAGTGTCCAAACGAGGCTCAGACAACTTCTGCCAGGAGAGCGGTGTTCGCTTCAAGATGCAGGATGGCAAGGCCACCGACATCCAGGTGCTGGTGGACCCCGCCAACCCCACAGCCGGCTTTGCGGCGCTCGATCCGGCCAAGACCTACAAGGTGGGTGCGACCAACTTCATGACCGGTGTCTCCGCAGTGTACAAGGGCCTGTTTGCCCAGGCAGCCAACCTGAAGGATACCCAGGTAGATATTGGAACGTTGCTCACCGACAAGATTCGGGCAGACGGCACCATAACAGGGGCGCTTGATGGCCGCATGGGCACTGCCGTACATGCGGCTCCTACGGCAACAGCGGCAGTTTCACCTACCGCCGAGACCACCGCGCTACCCGCCACCGCAGTACCTGCTGCCACCACAGCCGTTGTGCCTACTCCCTCATCAGGCCAAACACCGGGTATGCCCACCACCGGCGGTGAGTCTCCTCTGAGTATACTGGCTATCATGTTTGCTGCATCTATATTACTGCTCGCAGGGTTTGCAGTGAAGGCATTCTACAGGAGATCCGTTAGAGAGTAGGATTTTCTAGAGTAGTTGCACTGATACAAAGAAAGATAGTAGCCCTCCGGCAGCGGGTCTGGAGGGCTACTATCTTTCTTTGTATTGTAGAGGCAGCCAGCCTGATGTGGCTTGGCGCGTCCGCTACTTCCTGGACGGGTGCTTGTACAGTCGCACTTATCCACCAATAAAAGGTTCTAAATATAGACACGAAAAAGGCTCTCGGAAGCGATTGAGAGCTTTTTTATTTGCCGGAGTGTCCGTCCGGCGGTTGGTCCAGACTGGTGTTCCTATCTTTCCCTGAGGGAGTAGTACCGCCTCCTATGCCACCACCACTGCTGCCACTGCTGGTCATGCCGGAGTTGGGCGAAACCTCAATATCGTTTCCCGGCGAGTTCGGGTCGGTGCCATAATCGCCGCCGGCGCCACTGGTGCTTTTGCCTTCTGTCTCGTTGCCGCGAGAGCCGTCTGCAGAGTCCATAAGTTACCTCCTGATAGCCTACACACCATCTGGTATCCAGTATGTGGAAGAGATGCAGCTATAGCCGGGTGGAACATCGCATACGCCGACGGAGGACCTGCCCTTAGCCATAACCCCTTCCACTCGATGAGCTACCCATGTCCTGCCACAAACTCGGGCGACCCTTGCGTAGCTCAATTTATTATATCATATCGCTGTGGTAATTCTGCGGATAATGCGGAATGTGTAAATTTGCAGCTTGTGCTTCGCTAACATAGCATTGGCCGTCGCTCACTGCATGCCCCGCATGCGCACAACCCAACCGCCTATCTTTGTATCGTGCGGTTTATCCCTGTCTGCGCCTTCGCTGTTTTGCCAGATTCAGGGACGTGCTGGCAGTATAGCCAATTTTATGCTATCATTACATCACCACTTGTTGATATGATGATATAAGGAGACCCATACGTGCTCATCCGCGCTAATGCACAGTCTATCGGCCTGAAGGCAAAGCTATTCAGGGGGTTTTCGGATCCTTCTCGCCTGTCTATCCTTGATGCGCTGCTAGCAGGCCCGCTGACCGTCACTGAAATTGTGGAGGCAACCGGCCTCAGCCAGCCAAACGCTTCCAACCACCTGGGTTGTCTGCGGGACTGCGGCCTTGTCGTCAGCGCGCAGCAGGGGAGGTACGTGACCTACCATTTGAGTGACCCTCGCGTGGCGTTGCTCCTTAACAGTGCTGACGAATTACTCGCCGACGTAGCCAGAGGCGTATACCAATGCACCCGCTACGACCTCGTGGGCGAACCCGAAAGACCATAAGCAAAGTGTAGCAAACGAAAAGGGAGCTGAGCAATGGCGGTTATCAAGACCCTTGAAGTACCAATTAGCGGGATGGATTGCGCCGAATGTACGCATCACGTCCGGCAAGCTATCAGCGCACTGCATGGGGTGGACGGGGTAGATGTATTCCTCTCCTCCGAAAAAGCGATTATCAGACTCGACCCTGATATAGTAACTATGCCCGCCATACAGAAGGCCGTCGAGGGAGCGGGTTATTCGGTGCCGCAACCAGACTCTGAGCAAGCAGCGTCCTCTGCCGTGAGTGCTTTCACCCGCCAGGTTCTGGGGTTAATGGGCGTGGTGTTCGGGGTGGTACTCTTCGTGGTCGTTGTAGGCGAGGGGTTAGGGTTTTTCGATGCGATTACCGAGCGCGTTCCTGGGCCGGTGGGCCTCATTATCGTGCTGGTCGCCGGCTATCCTGTATTTCGCAACGTCGTGCGTGCTGCCCTGCGTAAACAGGTGATTTCGCATACGCTGATGAGTGTGGGTGTAATAGCGGCGCTGGTGGTGGGCCAGTGGGCCACGGCTGCTATCATCGTGTTCTTCATGCGAGTAGGCGAATACGCCGAGGGGCTGACCACGGAGCGGGCGCGCCGAGCAGTAAAGGACCTCGCTACTTTGGCTCCACAGACGGCGCGAGTGGAACGCGCATGCGTGGAAATCGAAGTGCCTATTTTAGATATTAGGGTTGGTGATACGGTAGTAGTGCGGCCAGGCGACAAGATTCCGGTTGATGGCGAGGTGATATCCGGGCAAGCCACCATAAACCAGGCAACCATAACAGGCGAGGCTATGCCTGTGGAGGCGGGGCCTGGTGCTAACGTGTTCGCGGCTACTATAGCGCAGCTGGGCAGCCTCCGTATCCGCGCTACCCGCGTGGGTTCCGACACAACCTTTGGCCGGGTGGTCAAGATGGTGGAGGAGGCTGAGGCTCACAGGGCAGACGTGCAGCGCGTCGCGGACAAGTTTTCTGCTTACTACTTACCCGTGGTAGTAGGAATAGCTGCACTCACATTTCTGATCAGGCGCGACCCGCTTGCCACGGCTGCCGTGCTGGTAGTGGCCTGTTCCTGTTCCTTCGCCCTTGCCACCCCTATAGCCATGCTTGCTTCCATTGGCGCAGCCGCCAGGAGAGGGCTGCTCATAAAGGGCGGTAAATACATTGAAACCCTGGCTCGCGCCGACGTTCTACTGCTCGACAAGACCGGCACGCTCACCCTGGGACGCCCTCAAATCACCGACGTAGTGCCGCTGGATGGCCTCTCCTCAAACGAGTCGTTGGCCCTCGCAGCCTCCGCCGAGCGATATTCAGAGCACCCGCTCGCAGAAGCCGTATTGAGCGCAGCCAGGCAGCGCAACCTCCGTATGACTGCAACCGAACAGTTTGAAGCCGTGCCGGGCGCGGGTATACGAGCCACCATTGGCGGCGTTGTGATCGCCGTGGGCAACGGCAGGCTGGTGCCCAACGTAGCTTCCCTGCCTGTGGTACGCCAACTGGAGGAGCAGGGCAAAACTATGCTGTTCCTGGCACGAAACGGGATACCCACAGCGGTGTTTGCAGCAACTGATACCCTGCGCCCGGAGGTTCCTGCGGCGCTGACAGAGGTACGCGCATGCGGTATAAGGCATATAGAATTGCTTACCGGAGATAACGAGCAGGCGGCT
>JBBSIK010000227.1:0-5502 GCA_038232115.1 Chloroflexia bacterium | reverse complement strand
CGCCGGGGATGCTCTGACATGTGGGTAATCACCAGGTATTAAGTATTGCATGGACCCAAATAATCTTTACCTCTTTGCGTTTCCGTCTCTTTACGCAATATGCAACACGTCGCCCATTATGCTATATTGGCACGATAATACTCGAAGAGTAGGAGGCATATCTTTATGGACATGGGGTTGAAGGGAACGGTGGCGCTGGTGGCGGCATCTAGTTCGGGTCTGGGGAGGGCCATCGCCCATTCACTTGCGTTCGAGGGGGCCAATGTCGTGATGTGCGCTCGGCATGCTGACGTGCTAAAAGAAGCAGCGGATGAGGTGCGGGGCGTAAGCGGGTCGGCTGTGCTGGAAGTTGTGGCCGATTTGAGCCAGGCGGCAGACATTGAGCGGGTCGTGCAGGCTACCGTGGAGCACTTCGGGCGAATCGACATACTGGTGAACAACGCAGGTGGACCACCTTCCGGTGAGTTCACGTCCCACGACGATGCAGCATGGGAAAAGGCGTTCAACACCAATCTCATGAGCGCCGTTCGCCTCATACGGGCTGCGCTTCCCTATCTCAAATCGAGTGGCCGGGGGCGCATCATCAATCTGACCTCCACGTCGGTCAAGCAGCCTATAGAAGGGCTTATACTCTCTAACGCGATACGCATGGGCGTCATCGGCATGGCTAAGACACTTGCGGTGGAGTTTGCCTCCGATGGCATTACATGTAACAATATCGCCCCGGGACGCATCTCCACCAACCGCACGCGGGATCTAGACCAATCACGCGCCGCAGCCCAGGGTATTACCGAGGAGCAGGCCCGTGCCGCCACGACCGCCCAGATACCGGTGGGCCACTATGGCGATCCCGATGACGTGGCCTACCTAGCCACCTTCCTGGCCTCCGACAAAGCTTCCTACATTACCGGCACGACCATACAGGTGGACGGTGGTATAGTGAAGTCGGCGCTCTGAAGCGTGAAACATGATGCGGCTTACTAAAGAGAGTCCAATGGTTAGCAGCAGCCATCTTTAGTGAATCGCATCACGTTTCACCACAGGTCTATTACGGCGAACTGCTCGGCGTACTTGACTTGCAGGTTGCCGCGCTTCGCTGCATTTGCATCCAGGTCGCGCATCCAATCGAGGTTCTTGTTGCCTTCGGGGAACTGGCTCTTGTGGGCAAGACTGGCAGTTATCTTCTCCTTGTAGACGGGCGTGACATCTATGAATATAGTGGGGTCGGCTGGGCTGAAGAGGAAAGCTCGCTGGATGTTAGCCACCTTGCTGCCCTGTTCCAGTTGCTCTGGGTGATAAAACTCCATTTTGGAGGGCATAAGGGCGTCTATGGCGGCTCTGCCTACTGCGCGATGGTCGGCATGTACCTGGCCCGACCAGGAGGGGTCGAACGTAAAGAGGGTATCGGGCTGCCATTTGCGATAATAGCCTGCTATCTGGGCGCGAAGGGCGAGAGATGGTTCAAGCTCGCCGTCCATGTAATCCAGTGTGACAACTTCTCTCAGTCCAAGCGCACGCCCACCATCCTGCGCCTCCTGCCTGCGAACTGCTGCCAACGTCTCGCGCGTGTACCTCATATCGTGGCTACCCAGATCGCCCACCGTGCAGATTAGCTCGTATATCTCCACGCCGCGCTCCACCAGCCCGGCGATAGTGCCACCTATCATTGTCTCTGTATCATCCGCGTGCGCGCATACCACAATAGCACACATCACCTTCTCGAAAGCGTCAAAACCCCGCCTGATCGGTTCATGGGCATTCAATTATGCTTCCTCCCCTCTGTTGGCTGTAGTCGTTACCTTGATTATACGTGGGCTTTGAGGCTGGAGGCCAGGAGTCAGCAAGAGGGGAAACGCCAAGAGTCGCGTTAAGGCTTAGAAGAAAAAGGTCCGCGTCTGGCAACTAACAACCAGCAATTATTCAGCCCTCATCACTATTCATCCATCGTCGTAAGTGTACAGAGTAGGGGTACGGAACCGCAGAGACGCAGAGACGCAGAGACGCAGAGACGCAGAGGAAAAACACCAGGTATTCTCTGCGCCTCCGCGCCTCTGCGGTTCAATCTTGTGTAACCTTGTAACGTCTTTACTGCTACTCTGAACACTTACCCATCGTCGTCGGACTATTGTATTTCACGCCTGAAAGGTGTATAATCCAGGTGTAGTATTATAAACTCTCCATATGGGGAGAGTGGAGCACGTGAATGTATCCCTCTGACTGTCTCAAACTTCTGTTCTAGCTGTTGCATGCAAGCGTATGCAGTCTGCTGAATGTCACGAGACAGGCCGGGGGTGTACTCCGGCTATTTTATTGCAAACCTAACATCCAACTGGAGGAAATAGCTTACCGAATGAAGAAGAAACCGTCTTATCCTAAGAAACAGCAGCGCCCGGTTGGGGCCACAACGCCTACGACGCCCGCTGCGCCACGCCGCACGCGCGATGACGTGATTACGATGGACGGCACCGTTGTAGATGCGTTGCCGAACGCTATCTTTCACGTCGAGCTTGAGAACGGCCACAAAGTGCTGGGCCACATCTCAGGCAAGATGCGCACTAATTATATCAGGATAGTGCCAGGGGACCGTGTCCTTGTGGAATTATCTCCCTACGATCTGACAAAGGGCCGCATCACTTTCCGCTACAGGTAAAAGCCCCCGCTCGAACAGTCTCTCTTCACTCGCTTATATGGCGGGGTGAGGTCTTCGCGTATCGAGCATGGTCTTCCTGCTTTACCCCGTTGTCCTCCTCAATCTCCAGCCCTCTTCACCCACGCCCAAACTTATAGATAAGCGGCGCTGTTTCACCCCGTTGTAATTATGCATCATATGAAGCTGGTGGCCTTTGACGGCGACAACACGTTGTGGGAGCCGTTGGATGTGGTCAGTCTGTCCGAACGCACTCCCACCGACGCCGTTGGGTGGCCGAACTTCGCTTATACGCAGACCGAGCGCGACCCTCTGGTGGTAATGCGTGACGACGGCGCGCGCTTTTCGTTACGTCCCGAAACTGAGTCGGCACTCGATGAGTTGAAGCATCGAAACGTACTCCTGGGCGTGGTGAGCTACAATCACGTGAGCAACGTGCTTCGTATTTTGCATGCCTTCGGCGTGCGGGACCGTTTCGACTATGTCGTGGCCGAGTGGCATAGCGACAAAGATAAGATGCTCGTCAGGATGCTGGAGATGGCGCGAAGGGACGGCCACGAACTCGGTGCCTCGGACCTCATCCTCGTGGACGACGACCCCTACGAGATATACAGGGGCCAGTGCAAGCGAATAGGTGCGGGCTTCTCCTGCTTCGGCACCGACATCCACGATCTTCGCCAGGTGCTAAACCTACTCGACCCTGCTGTGCCTACAGATAGCCCTGAGAGGAGCCTCGAACCGTGAGCTTTGTAGACTGGATAACTGCTCTCATCTTGCTCTTCGTCACCCTGGCGGGCGCATATGGCGGAGTGCGTGCGATACTGAGCCGCCAGGTGGCCGGCGACAGTTACGCGGCTGATGGAGCCAGCGCAGTGCTGCTGGGTCTGCTGTATCTGGCGGGTGGGACCGTGGCGGGCATCGCGTTGGTGCTGCTGTTGAGAGAACGGTTGTCTTAGCCCACAATTTGGTTTGTTGGCATGGAACACGATGGCGCACTGTAGCTAGGTCGCCGTTCGTTGGGTCTCCTGTCACTGAGCTTAATGGATGAAGATGATGGAGATTATCGCGGCAATGAGGGCGACCACAAAGATGAAGGTGTTTTGTATCTTCTGGTGCGTGTCGGCGCTGAATTTAACTATGCCCATGCTCTCGATGACATTGGTGCCCATGCCTATGTAGATGCTCGCAAAGTAATCGAGCACGAGGCCCAGCACACCACCTATTGCAACGATCAGCACCCGCCATAGCAGATTAAGAGGCAGCCGGTCCCAGTGCCTCCAGTCGGCCCACAACGAGGCCAGTATGCCGAGCGCCAGCGCCCACATTATGATAAGCGGCCATTTCTTGCGTAAGTTCCCCAGCCCCATACAGCTACCTCCGGCAAATATGGCTTGCGTGAGAATTATACGCTCCATACGCTCGCTTGAGAAGTGTCAGGCGTCTGGTAAGTGTTGAGAATAGGGGTCAGGGTCATGCCACTGACGGGAGTGTGGGGGGTGTCCCCACCTCTTATTATCACTGGTATCACTGGCCTATGCCGCTCACCCTTGCTATAATCAACTATGGGAGCCAACTTTGGGGTATCGTTTTCGCGGCCATTTGCGCTGTTGCTGCTGTTGCTGCTTGTGCCGCTCACGGTCTATCTGTCGCGTACCGGCATAGCCTATTTGAGGCGTGGCGCTCGACGGTGGAGTCTGGGGCTGAGGCTGGCTATTGTGGCTCTCACTGTGCTGGGCATGGCAGGGACGGGCCTTGTGCAGTCCAACGGGCGGCTGTCAGTGGTCTTCCTGATGGACCGTTCTGACAGCGTGCCGGTGGCGGGACAGACTCAGCAGGCTGCCTATGTACGTAGTGCGATTGCAGGTCTCAAACCCGGCGACCAGGCAGGCGTCGTGGAGTTCGGCGCAGATGCCCTGGTGGACAGGCCTGTGCTGCCTGATAAGACCCCGCCCGACCTCGCCAGCGCACCAGCTACGACCTACAGCAACCTGGCCGATGCAATACGTCTCGGTCTGGCGGTTGCGCCTGGTGATACGGCCAGGCGGCTCGTGCTCCTCTCGGACGGGCGCGAGAACATGGGCAGCGCGGAGTGGGCAGCCCGGCTGGCGGCGGCGAACGGCGTGCCTGTGGACGTGGTCTCAATGCCCGTGCAGAACGGTCCCGAAGTGTGGATAGACAGCCTCAAGGCCCCCTCTCCCGTGCGCGAGAACGAACGTATCTCCCTACAGATAGGTATTTCATCCAGCACCGACACTACCGCCACGCTGCTCCTATCGGTGGACGGCACGCCTCTTAGCACCCAGGAGGTGAACCTGGTGCGAGGCGCTAACAGCTTTGTCCAGACCCTGCCCTCAGCCGTCAAGGGATTCCATACATATGCGGCACAGATCGTGTCATCGCCGGACGCTGATACACGCTCTGAGAACAACAGATATAGCGCCTTCTCCCTCGTGCTCGGCAAGCCTCGTGTGCTCATAATTGAGGGAAAAGCTGGGGAAGCCGCAGCCTTGAAGACCGCCATTGCTCCCTCCGTCGATTCCGACGTGATAACGCCCACAGCCATGCCCTCTGATGTGCGCGCCTTGGTTGGATATGACGGCGTGGTGCTGGTGAATGTGCCTGCATCCTCCCTGACGCGCATCGGGATGGAGAGCTTGCAGTCGGCGGTGCGCGATCTCGGTAAAGGGCTGATTGTGGTTGGTGGCGACGAAAGCTACGCGGCGGGCGGCTACTTTCGCACCCCCCTTGAAGCGATGCTGCCTGTGGACCTGAACCTGCCTTCCAAGCTGGACATACCGAGCGTGGGTATGGTGCTGGTCATTGACCGCTCAGGCAGCATGGAGGAAGGGCACTCG
>JBBSIK010000226.1:0-5515 GCA_038232115.1 Chloroflexia bacterium | reverse complement strand
GAAAAGAGCCAGTATGGATTCAGTCCAGTTGATGCGGGATGTCGGACAACTGATCATGGTGGAGATCCCCGGCAAGCAGTTGTCCGAGGAGACCGCCGCCTTCATCCGGGAGTGCCACCCGGCGGGCGTGGTGCTCTTCGGCCAAAACTGGGGCGGGCCATGGGCCATAGCGAAGTTGATAGCCGACATGCAGGCGGTGGCCGCCGAAGTCGGCGATGACCCCCTGCTGATAGGCATGGACCAGGAAGGGGGTCAGGTGTCGCACCTGCGCTACCCGTGCGTCGAAATGCCGAGCAACATGTCCCGGGCGGCAGCCGGGTTAGCCGCCGTAGAGGAATCCGCCGAGATATTGGGCCGGGAGATGGTGCGCCTGGGTATCAATCTCGCCATTGCGCCTGTTGTTGATGTAAATAACAATCCGGCGAACCCGGTCATAGGTGTGCGTGCCTTCTCGGATGATCCCGGTACAGTGTCGGCCTGTGCAACAGCTACAATACAGGGCTTCCAGCGGTCCGGCGTGCTCAGCATGGCCAAGCACTTTCCAGGGCATGGCGACACCGATGTCGACTCGCATGTGGGCCTACCCCTCGTTGCGCACGGCTGGGAGCGTATGCGCGAAGTTGAACTGGCACCCTTCCGCGCAGCGATTGAGGTAGGTGTAGATAGCCTAATCACCGCTCACGCAGTCTACTCCGGCATAGACGATTCGGGCCTGCCTGCCACGCTCTCCCCCGCTATCATGACGGGTCTACTCAGGGAGGAGTTCGGGTTCAAGGGAGTGCTCTTCGCCGATGCCCTGGTGATGGACGCCATCGCGAAGCGGGATAGCGCGAACATCCCACCGGCAGCTATCGCCTCTATACAGGCTGGGGTAGACTGCGCGATGGTGCTTGGTAGCCTGGAGTCGCAGCGCAGGGCGTATGATGCTCTGGTGAGTGCGGCCCAGGATGGCACCATCTCACGGGCACGGTTAAGCGAAGCGGTCGAGAGGGTGCGTGCGCTACGCTGGCGGGTTGCCCCCGCTGAGCCGCACAGCGTTTGGCCCGACATGGAGCACGTCTGGGCCGCGCGCAGAATCTCCCTGGCAGGAATCACCGTGGTACGAGACGAAAAGGGATTATTGCCGGTAACAGGAGACGGGACCGGCACAGGGATAATTGAGTTTTCTTCGGGCAGGATCGCCCCGGTGGAAGGCGCTCGCAATGAGCCGTTGAACGGCTCATTGCTGGCACTGCTCCTGGGCAGACGCCTGCCGGGGGCGCGCTTTTTGGCTTTGCCTTCCTGGGGGTCTAACGCAGACCAGGTGCTGGATGAGTTCGTTTCCGGCTGTGAGCGTGTGGTCGTAGCTACCCGCAATGCCGTACTGGATAGGCGGCAGGCCGAACTTCTAAAACGTATCGCGGCGGCCTCTGCGAGTAAGCCACTGCTCCAGCTAGCTTTGCGCCTGCCTTACGATGCCACACTGGAGGCCAGCATCGGCACGGTACTGCTGACCTACGGAGACCAACCCGACGTTTTAGGAGGTCTCGTGGACGTATTGCTCGGGAACGCAATGGCTCAGGGGCGTTTGCCCGTCAACCTGAGCGCACCCCCACCTGGGGTGTAAGTAAGTAACAGGAGGTTACACCGGGATGACCAACCGGGCTGTGCTGGGAATAGATATCGGGGGTACCAAGCTTGCGGCGGGGGTAGTAAGTGCCGAGGGTAAGGTGCTGTCCTACGTGCGGGAATTGACCCCCACCAACCTCGATGCCGAAGGTCTGCTGGCCTTCACGGTAGCGCTGGCCGAGCGGGCGCGCAAAGAGAGCGTGGAGCAGTCGGAGGCGGTTGGCATCGGTTGTGGTGGCCCAATGCTCTTCCCGGAGGGTGTCGTGTCGCCGCTGCACATCCCGGTCTGGGTTGACTTCCCCTTGCGTGCCCGTATCTCCGAAGCCTTTGATCTGCCCACGGTGCTGGATAACGATGCCAAGGCTTTTGCGCTTGGTGAGGCGCTGTTCGGGGCGGGCAGAGGTGCGCGCTGCATGCTCGGCATGGTGGTGTCTACCGGCGTGGGAGGCGGTATTGTGGCGGACGGCAAGCTGTTCGATGGGGCAAGTGGCAACGCGGGGCACGTAGGACACATTATCGTATCGGAAGGCGGCCCCAGGTGCTACTGTGGAGGCGTGGGCTGCCTCACAGTATACGCCTCCGGCACCGGGTTGGCCGAGCGCGCCAGGGAGGCCCTTGGCCTGGAGCCTGAAAGCGCGCTTGCAGCGCTATCCAGCGAGGACGTCACAGGGAAGGCAGTTGCCGAGGCCGCTGACGCAGGCGACACCCTTGCCATGCGCTTGATGAACGACGCAGCCCTAGCCGTTGCGCGTGGCATTGCAGGAGTCGCCAACTTGCTCGACCTGGACCGGGTCGTGATCGGAGGCGGGGTGGCGCAGAGCGGCGATTTGCTGTTTCGGCCCCTGGAGCAGGAGCTAAGGCGGCGTGCCAGGCTAGCCTTCTCCCGGAACGTAGAAGTGCGGCCTGCCCAGCTAGGCACTGAGTCGGGCGTTGTCGGCGCTGCATCTCTCGTTTTCCAGGGGCAAACGGGCAAAGATAAAGCGGAGTAGAGCAATAACGGAGTCGATCTTTGGACCCGCCCAATCCTGTTCCCCGTTCTCGATTCACAGACCTGGAACTTCTATCGCTCTCCCTGCATCTCGGAGGCTTCACCGGCCAGATACTTGGATGGGGATTTATCGAGCCACGTTGGTGGCGCAACTATCTGCATGTGCATTCCTTCTTCGAGGTCTGCTATGCCTTCCAGGGCCGGGGGATTTTTCAGATTTCCAACGTTGAACACAGGGTGCAGGCTGGTGATCTATTCGTCGCCAGGCCCGGCGAACCCCATGAGATTATCTCCGATGACGATGAACCACTCGGCATATATTTTTGGTCCTACACGCTCGTCCCGGTCCCTGATCGCCCCCACGATACCACCGGAATGAATGCCCTACTGAGCGCCTTTCTTAGCTCAGGGGAATACGTAAGCGCTAAGACACTTGCTATGCAACGAACTCTCGACCTTCTCACTGAGGAGATCGTCCAGAAGGAACCGGGTTACGCGCACGTCATCGAGGGGCTTGCGGCGAAGTTGATACTGGATACGGCCCGGTCCGTGGCCGAGGTCTACGTGCCTCCAGAACCTCTTGCTGTACCCACCCGAAGCCAGACGGACGTCGTGGTCCAAAGGGTTATCTCTTATCTACGGGATAACGTCAGTCGCTCGATCTCGCTTAGGGATATAGCAGCCCAGGTACACCTGAGTGAGCGCCACACGAACCGGCTATTTCATGGGGTAGTTGGCGTCTCAATTATGGAATACCTGGCTTGTATAAGGATGGATACTGCGGCCCAACTACTCTTGAACCGGGAACTTGCTATCAAGGAGGTCGCCCGTATGGCCGGCTACCCGGACGTGCGCTACTTCACTACTCTCTTTCATCGCCGCATGGGGGTAACGCCGGCGGCCTTCCGGCGGCGAGGTGGCACTCAATTCCTCTCATCTTAGCGCGCCTCTCGTGCTAACGGCACAATAGGTGCGGCCCGTGTGAGTGTTACCATCTTCTTCTAGCTCTGTCCGTTTCACAAACAACCCTGTCCGCAAAAGATTGTTCGCGCCGGGCGATTCAGGCCGTATACTGTCTGCATCGCAAATCTTTTTAGCCGATCTATACGAATCAGGAGGGAACAAGATGCTTACGGACGAACAACTAGCTTTCTATCACGACAATGGCTACCTTCTCATAGAAGGGCTGCTAACGAAGGAAGAAGCTAAAAGCCTGCGCGACGAGTGCCATGCGCTTGCGGAACGGCTTTCTTCGCGAGGCGATATTGAGGCCACCTGGGGCAGCGCCAGGGCAGGTCTGACGGAGGTCAAAGATACCAGGTTGATGCACTGCCACAACACGCAGTTCTATTCGGCGGCTTTTAGCCGCTTGATCGTGGACGAGCGGTTGACCGGCGCTGCCGCCGACATTATCGGCAGCCCGAACGTGCAGTTGCACCATAACAAGATGTTCATCAAGCCGTCCGAGAAGGGCTCGCCGTTCCCCATGCACCAGGATCACCCCTACTTCCCGCACCAGCAGCATAGCATGATTGCAGCCATAATCCACTTTGACGACGCGCCCATCGAAAAGGGGTGCGTGTGCGTGGTACCCGGCAGCCACAAACTGGGCCCCGTGGAGCATGAAGAGAGTGGCGGTTGGCACCTGCCTTTCGAGCAGTACCCGCTCGAATCATCTGTGCCTTGCCCAGCGAAAGCGGGTGACGCCCTCTTCTTCGGCTACTTGACTATTCATGGCTCAGGTGTGAACGTGAGTGATGAAGCGAGGACCACTCTGTTGGTGCAGATGAGGGACCCCGCCGATCAGCCGGTCATCGACACCCATCAGTCGCGTGGACAAGGGATGATGCTAAGAGGGTTCGACCCGACCGCACAACCGCCCGGCAAGTAAGGGGTAGGCGGAGTGCATATCCAGGTTCTCGCGTGGCCCAGAGATGAACAGCCAGGTCTTGGCAAGGAGGCAGGCGTGGGCGGTGCGGCTTCCCCCGCTCTTCAGACACGAAATCGGCTGCACTTGACGATTGACAACCGTCTGTAATACGGTTATTATGTGGCTGCGTCCTAATTGCCAGGACCATATTGCCACACCGTCTGCCTCTAGCGTGGATAGCCTCACCCTTCAGCCGAAGGTCACGGCAGCGTCCACAGCCATATGACAGGGGCGGCTACAACGTCCACAGCCGCTGGCTGGACGAGGAGATCAGGAGGGTAGCCTATAGTTGCAAATGATGAACATCGCGAGGCTGAGGAGGCTTAAGTTGGGGAAGTCGTAGAACCGGCTATATTCCCTCAATCCTCTCTTAGATAAGTCACGCGGACTTAACTTGTTGGAGGCACATGGTAGGTGCCTCGCACCCCGAAGAAGGAGCAAGCAAGTGATAAGGAAGCAAATGCAGTGGCTATCAACTTTAGGGGCATTAATGCTGCTGGTAGGGATAATGCCTGTCGGTGGCAGCAGTTACAGCTATGCTCAGAGCGACTCTCGAACGTTTCCGGAGACGGGCAAGACCGTCAAGGGGAAATTCCTCACCTACTGGAATGAGCACGGCGGTCTCGCTCAGCAGGGTTTTCCAATTACTGACGAAGTGCAGGAAAAGAGTGATACTGATGGTAAAACCTATACCATGCAGTATTTTGAGCGTGCCGTCTTTGAGGCGCACCCCGAAAACAAAGCGCCTTACGATATCCTGTTGAGCCTGCTCGGGGTCTCCGAGTATGGACGGCGCTACACCACCGCCGCCGGTGCTCCGAGCCAGAAGTCCAACGCCACCACCCCACTCAAGTTCAACGAGACCGGGAAGACGATTGGCGGCAGGTTCCGCGAGTACTGGGAGAAGAACGGCGGTCTCGCCCAGCAGGGCTTCCCGATCTCCGACGAGTTCCAGGAGAAGAGCGCCCTCGACGGCAAGACCTACACGG
>JBBSIK010000225.1:0-5517 GCA_038232115.1 Chloroflexia bacterium | reverse complement strand
CTCCAAGTGGGACTCGTCGCTAAACTGGAAGGATGTGGACTGGTTGGCTTCTGTCAGCACGCTGCCCCTTATCTTGAAGGGCATAATGGTGGGTGAGGATGCGTGGCTGGCTGTAGAGCACGGGGCAGCCGCCGTGGTGGTGAGTAACCACGGCGGGCGGCAACTCGACTCGGTGGATAGCGGCATCGCGGCCCTGCCCGAAGTAGTCGAAGCAATAGACGGTCGTATAGAGGTGCTGGTGGATGGGGGAGTGCGCCGCGGCACCGATGTGCTCAAAGCCCTGGCATTGGGCGCGCGCGCGGTGCTGATTGGCCGCCCTTATATGTACGGCCTGGCCCTGGGCGGCGAAGAGGGCGCTATCCGTGTGCTCGAACTGCTCCGCCGCGAGATACGCAACGCCATGGCCCTGTCAGGACGCCCTACGGTTGCGAGCATAGATGGGAGTTTGGTGAAACGTAACGCGTAATACGTAAAGAGACGGAAACGTAAAGACGCGAAGAACGCGCAAAGATCATTGGGTTACGTATTACGCTTTACGTGCTATACTGGTGTAGAGAGATACCTGGCAGAGGAGGGAGAGTATGGCTACTGATCCACGCGTTCTAGACGACGCTGCGACCCTTGAGACACCTGTGGAGCGTCCGGCGGCTCCGCGTGTGAGCTATAGCGCCCGCGTTGGCGCTTCTTGCATGATGTGGGCGATGATATTGGGCATGGGCTTCTTTATTGCAGGGGCCATCTATTGGGGCATCACGATGGGGCCGAAGCTCCTGGGGTAAAAAGACCGCGTCCTCGAAGGCTGAGAAACCCGCATGCTTAGGAAGGTTGTCGGGTCGCGTCTAGCCAAAGTGTGCTATAGACGGCTCGTATACTCTGCCTTAGAGTTAAAGCAGTGGTAGCGGCTGCCGGGTACCCTTATGGGAACGGTTTTAGTGTGTGGCACTTTGCTGGCTTGTATAGCCCGGCAGTCCGCCCCTTCTTCAGATTACAGAGCAAAGTTTGTGAAGCACATTGTGGAAGGCTCCTAGAGAGGGGGCTTTTTGTCATCAATTATTTTGTTTGCATGGCTTCGTAGCTCAGACTTCTTCAAGGGGTAGTACAGGATGCGTGCAAAAGCGGGCGAGCAGAACAGGTTGCAAGCGGCGCGGAGGATATTTGGCCTTATCCCTGTGCTGGTCTTTTTGTTGACGTTCATTTTGTTCGTGCAGCGCCTCAACTCAGCTGCAACGCAGAACGCGCCTATCCCTATGTACCTGGTCACCGACGTTCTGCTCAGGGCTGTGGCGGCGTCTCTTGCCGCGGCTGTGCTGTGCATAGGCGCGTACAACTTCTATAGATACTTGCTGGAGCGTTCGCCGGGGTTATAGACTCGCAGTCACTATATTTACTTTGTTTGAACCGCGCATACGCGAAGAACGCAATCTACCGCCTGAAGTAAGCGTCTACCAGCCACGCTGCTACGTAGCCCACGACGAGGAGGCCGCCGAATTGCATGTGCAGGCGGGCGGTCAGGCGCAGCACAGGGTGGAGCGCTCTGGCCTCGCTCTCTGAGGCTACTATGCGGATCAGGCGCAAGGCGGAGGGCAGGGTGGCTATGCTAATCAGGGCCAGCCACGGTGCGATACCCGCTACTGCCAGCACGATCAGCGACAGGTAAGTGCCACCGATTAGAATGTAGTATTCAACCCTCGCGCCTTCCCGCCCAAGCAGTGTCGCCAGAGTGCGCTTGCCTATCTCGCGGTCACTTTCCAGGTCGCGCAGGTTGTTGGCATGTAGGATAGCGGCCACCAGAAAGCCCACTGGCAGCGAGGTCAGCACAACAGGCAGCGTAATGTGATGTGTCTGCAAGTAGTACGAGCCGACTACCATCACAGGCCCCATGAAGATGAACACCGCCACCTCGCCGAGGCCCACGTAGGCCAGCGCGAACGGCCCCGCCGTGTAGAAGAAGCCTACCAGCACCGAGAATAGTCCCAACCACAGGATGAACGGTCCGGCCAAAGTAACGAGATAAAGACCAATTACGCTGCCTACACCAAAAGCCAGCAACCCTCCCATAAAGACCTGCCGTGGTGTAAGGTCGCCTCGTATAATTGTGCCGCCCAGGCTGAGCGTGTTCGGGGTATCGGCACCCTTGCGGTAGTCGAAGTAGTCGTTCATCAGGTTGGTGCCTAGCTGGATGGCTACCGAGCCGAGCAGGGCCAGTCCTAACAACACCAGGTCTAACGATCCTTCATACGCCGCGATTACTCCCCCCAGTGCCACGGGGATAACAGCTGCTGTGTAGCTCCAGGGGCGGCTGGCGCGGAACCAGATGCGGGCACGCTGCTGCATACGTACCTCCTTCATGCGAACAACGCGGGCCTGCCACGGCACAAGCGCGTACTCAAGTTCGTCGAGCAGTAACGTAATTATCCAACCTACAAGTGCGATCACCACCAGCCCGGCCAGCATACGGTCAACGGCATATAGCTCATACGACTGCCAGATGAGATAGCCGATACCTTCGTTAGCGCCCACGAACTCCACACCCACGATCAGGGTTAGCGTGAAGCCCATGCCGATCTTGATGCTGTTCATGATGCCCGGCAGGCTCGCGGGCAGGGCTACGGTCCAGAAAAGGTCTTTAGATTTCGCGCCGAATGTGCGCGCCACCTCGAAATAATGGGCGTCTATTTGCAGCACGCTGGCGGCCACGTTGAGCACCATCAGGAAGAAGACGCTCACCGCTATCGTGGCGATTTTGCTTGCCTCACCGATACCGAGCACCACGATGACGAGGGGCAGCAGGGCGATCTTGGGGATCGGATATATCGCTGTGGCGATGGGCCGCACGATGGCACGCACAGGGGGGCTGATACCCATGAGCAGGCCCAGCACAATAGCCGGGATGCCACCTATCAGGAAGCCCGCGAATATGCGCACAAGGCTGATGCCGGTGTTCTGGAATATCTCGCCGCTCTGGACCATCCTGCCCAGTGTGGCGAACACCTCGGAGGGGGGTGGGTAGAAGATTCGGTTGAGCCAGCCGACCTGCACCGCGAACTCCCACAGGAGGACCAGGAACAGTGGCGAGAGCAGGGAAAGCCAGCGTCCCCGGCCTACACTACCCATGTTCATACTGTCACCTCCCCTCTGCCGATGCCTTCCTCCTGCCTGGCCCTATCCACCTCATCGCGCAGCACCTCCCACACCTCGGCGAAGAGGGTGCTGAAGCGAGGATCGGTACGCAAAGCGACAGCGTCTCGGGGCCGCACGAAAGGCACCTGTACCTCGTGCAGCAGCTTGCCGGGGCGCGCCGACATGATATATACGCGGTCGCCCAGGGTAAGTGCCTCCTCGATGCTGTGGGTAACGAAGATGACCGTCTTGGTGTTGCGCTCCCACTGTTCAAGGAGTGTCTGCTGCAACAGCATACGGGTCTGCGCGTCGAGTGCGCCAAACGGTTCGTCCATCAGCAGCACTTCGGCATCAACAGCCAGCGCACGAGCCAGACCGACGCGTTGCTTCATGCCGCCGGATAGCTGCGTAGGGTACGAGCGGGCGAACCTCTCCAGTCCAATCTCGGCTATCCAGTGCCGTGCGGTCTCCATACGCTCGCCTTTGGGCACGCCACGCACTTGCAGCCCGTAAGCCACGTTCTGCGCGACGGTCAGCCAGGGGAAGATACCGGAGCCTTGAAAGACCATTGCAAAGGCAGGATGGTTCGGGCTATCGTGGCGTATAGTGGCTGTGCCCTCTGCCGGTTGTTCAAGGCCCGCCAGCACGCGCAGCAGGGTCGTCTTGCCGCAGCCGCTCGGCCCGACGATGCACACAAGCTCGCCCTCGGACACGGTAAGCGTCACCCCTCCAAGCGCCTCCACGGAACTGGAAGGGCTGCGCCCAGGGTACACGACTCGGAGGTTTTCGATGGCTATCTTTGGTGATTCCATGGCTTCTGAAACGTGAAACGTAATGCTAAAGAGAGTCTGCTGGATACCAACACAAGTGTTCAGTAAGCGCATCACGTTTCACTTCTCACTTCCCCGCATCCAGGTCGGTTGCTGCCTGGCGGGCCAGTTCGGTGTCTATGAAGCGGGACATGTCGAGCTTTTGCTTATATTCGAGTTCGCCACGGGCAAAGAAGTAGTCTTGAAGGGTGGTGATATCTTCCAGTGGTATTCTGCCGTTAGGGTCGTACTGGGCAGGAGAGGCACGCTTGATTACACCCGCAGGCACTTTGGTATACTTCTCGATTATACCGGCTATATCGTCGTTCATGTATTTGCCCTGCAAGTCGCGGCAGGCATGCAGATATGCCCGCATGAAGCCCCTGGCGGCCTGCGGGTTGTTTTTGAGCAGCGAATCGCCCATATAGAGATAGGTAGAGGTGAAGCCATCTATGAAGCCATCCGCGAGCACTTTGACGACACCCTTGTCTTCATTGATGGTGGTGAGAGGCTCGCCGAGAATAGACGCATCGAGAGAGCCGCTTTCGAGTGCAGCGGGCACGTTGCTGAACGGGACGGTTACCAGCTGCACGTCCTTGAAGGTGAGGCCTTTTGTAGCCAGCGCCTTCGCCAGCCAGTATTCGGTGGCCGCGCCCGTGGCGTTGATGGCTACTTTCTTGCCCTTGAGGTCGGCCACGCTTTGGAACTCATTGGTGCGCTTGGCGCTGATAACCAGGGGGCTAGCCAGGGGTGGACGCTCGCTGTGCATGGGAGCTACGATAGTAAACTTTACCCCGCGAGCCGCCGCATTGAACAGGCCCGCGCCTGCGCCGCCCACAGCCGCATCGAAGTTACCCGCCGCAAGCTGCACCACCGAGTCGCTGCCACCCTGCACGGGCGTCAACTGCACATCAAGACCTTCTTTGGCGAAGTAGCCTCGCTCTTTGGCGACGAACAGGGGTGCAAAAATCATCACGGGCACGTAGCCGAGCCGCACCTTTGTGAGGTTCCCGGCTGGAGCCTGGGTGCCCTGGGGCACGGCTGTGCCCGTCCCATTCGCGGGCGTTTGGCTGATATTCGCAGTAACCGCCGGAGTCGACAGAGTGGACGCGCCGCTATCGCACGCCACGAGCGACAGCGCCGCTATCATCAAGAGTAGAATCTTACCGAATCTGTTTCGGCCTGTGAATCTCATACGGTCCTCCACAAGAGATATACTCACTACATTATCCCATAATATTATCCTATAATTGTACGAAAAATCACAATAACCTAGATGTTCTGGCAGGGTCTATTCAAAGTGAGTTCGCAGGGAGGCATGGTGACTTTGTCATCCTGAACGCAGTGAAGGGCTAAAGACTTGTTGCGTTGCAAATGACAGAGTCCTACAAGGCACATGGAATGACCACATATATGACTGTCCATCAGCTCTAGGTCAGAGGACCAGGGGAGTGGTGAAAAATAAAGAGAAGCAATAAAATAGAGGAATGAGCGAAGAACGACCATCATGCCCGTACTGTGGGCAAGGGCAAGGGCAATGGGTAGTGAAAGCAGGGTTGAACGGCACAGGCTCACAGAGGATGAGGTG
>JBBSIK010000224.1:0-5519 GCA_038232115.1 Chloroflexia bacterium | reverse complement strand
GAGCAGACGCTTCACGTTGACGCTATTCTGGTGAACATCGGCTTCAAGGCTGACATTGGGCCGGTGCGCGAATGGGGACTGACCCTGGATAAGAACGCTATCCTGGTGAACAACCGTATGGAGACGAACCTGCCGGGCGTGTTCGCGGCAGGGGACATCGCCGCCGAAGAGGTCAAGATGAACCTCATTGCCACGGGATACGGTCAGGCAGCGATCGCGGTGAACGTCGCCAAGAATTATATAGACCCAAAGGCGAAGATTTTCCCAGGCCATAGCAGCGAGAAAATGTAAAATCAAGCTTGGAAGATTGGAATGCGCCGGGGCCGCTGTACTTTCTAACTTTTCACTTTCAACTTTCAACGCGCCGTCTGACAGGAGCTAGCAATCGGTGGATATTCAACTTACAGGAGCGCCACTCGCCTCCCTTGAGGCCGACCTGCTGGTGCTCGGAGTGTTCCAAGACGAAGCGTTCACGCCGCCACTACAGGCCCTCGACAACGAGTGGGCCGGGCTGCTTGCTGGCGTCACCACGGAAGGCAGCTTCAAGGGCAAGACCTACGAGCTGGAATGGCTGTATCCCGCACCCGGCAAGACGAAGCGCGTGCTGCTAATTGGCGCGGGCAAACGCTCTGCTTACGATGTCCGCGTGGCGCGTAGATTGTCGGCCATTGGAGCGAGGCAGGCTCGTAACAAGCGGGCGGGGAGAGTGTGCGTGGCCCTGCCTACTACGGACAGCCTGGACGCGGCGCATGTAGCTCAGTCGGTAGCCGATGGCGCGCTCACCGGCCTTTCCGACTCTGATCTATATAAGGACCGCGAGCAGAAGTTCACGGTCGGCGTGATGCAGATATGGGTGCCGCAAGCTGACGCTGCCGCCACGGAGGGGCTGGAGCGGGGTCGGAAAATAGCCTCGGCAGTCAACTTTGGCCGTTGGCTTGGTGACGAGCCTGGCAACGTCATGACGCCGGTGCGTGTAGCCGAAGAATCGCAGAAATGGGCTAAGGAGTGCAATCTCGAATGCCAGATACTCGGCGAGGACGAACTACGTGATGCCGGAATGGGTTCGCTCTTGAGCGTGTCTCAGGGCAGCCGGCAGCCCGCTCGCGTAGTTGTGCTCTCCTATAAGGGTGGCGACGGCGGCACGACACTCGGACTAGTCGGCAAGGGCGTCACCTTCGATACCGGTGGCACATCTATCAAACCCGCCGCCGACATGCACTATATGAAATACGACATGTGCGGAGCCGCCACAGTGCTGTCGGCCATCGGCGCTATTGCTCAGTTGGGTGCGAGGGCAAACGTGCTTGCGGTGGCGGGCCTGGTTGAGAACATGCCCGGTGGCGCGGCGACCAGACCCGGTGATGTAGTACGTGCCGCGAATGGCAAGACCATCGAGGTCATCAACACGGATGCCGAGGGACGCCTTGTCCTGGCGGACGCGCTCGATCTGGCGCGCAGGCGTGGTGCCGATCGCCTCGTTGATGTAGCCACCCTCACAGGGGCAATGAAGGTGGCGCTGGGTGACGTGACTACTGGGGCGGTGGGCAATAACGAAGAATGGACCGCCAAATTGCTCTCGGCGGCCAAATCCGTAGGCGAATACGTGTGGCCGATGCCTCTGCATTCCGAGTACACCGATAAGATCAAAAGCAACATCGCCGACATGATGAACACTGGTGGGCGCTACGGCGGCGCTCTCACTGCGGCTGCCTTCCTGCAGCACTTCGTGGGCGATACCCCTTGGGTTCACCTGGACATAGCGGGAACGGCCTATACTGAGAAAGACTTCGCCTGGCAGATGAAAGGCGCTACCGGCGTGATGATCCGCACGCTAGTCAAGCTAGGGATGGGTGATGGGTGATGTGGGTCAGTGGGTCGTGGGTTCGACCGTACCATGACCCATCACCTATTCGGGATGGAAGCTCCAGTGGGAAGGGATATAGACCAATCCGGCACGTTCGGCTAACCCAGGGGTGGGTTGGACGATGAAGCTATCCACGAGGTGCTTGTGGTCGAGCATATCTGTCATTTCAGACCCGGTGAGTGCCACAGTGACGTAGTAGCGTCCGGCAAGCAGAGGAAGCGAGTCTATCGTGTAATCAACGTTGCCCGTGCCCTCAATCGCCGGTATGGAATACCCAGCGAACCGAGTGTTCGGGCCGTTCAGCTGTGTGCCGTTTTCCGTATATAGGGCTAGACCGAACACAGGATTCTCTACCCTTTGCCGGGCCGCGTAATGGATACGGATCGCAATTGGCCGCTCGGTGTAGAAGACACCGGCTTGCCTACCCTCCTCGTCGTGGAAGGTGACGCCGGTTATCTGTACCTCGCCAGGAGCGTGGCCACTCGCTGCACCGGTGAACGAAGGCTCTTCAGCATCATGCGGCCCCATATCCGGTTCTGCTCCGTTACCGGCGCTCATCTCCTCATCAGGAGCTACACGGGCGGTGGGCAACGCGGGCATGTTTGCCGGGCGTGACTCGTGCTCGGCCATCAGGCGTTCGGCATGCTTCTCGTTCTCGTAAGCCAAGTAGCGGTCTATGACTTCACCAGCCGGGCCGTCCGCGATGAGGCGTCCATGATCGAGCCAGATAACCCGTCTGCACAGCGAACGCACAGCATCAAGCGCGTGGGACACGAAGATGATCGTGACGCCACGCCTGCGTAGAGTGGAAATGTAGTCCAGGCACTTGCGCTGGAAAGCCTCGTCTCCAACCGCGAGCACTTCATCGGTGAGCAGAATATCGGGGTCCACGTTGATGGCGACGGCAAACCCAAGCCGCATTACCATCCCCGAAGAGTAGTGCTTAATCGGCGTGTCTATAAAGTCTCTTATCTCGGCGAAGTCAACTATAGTATCGTAACGGGAGGCCATCTCTTTGCGCGACAGTCCCAGCAGCGACCCGTTCAGGAAGATGTTTTCACGACCTGTTAGCTCAGGGTGGAAGCCTGTGCCAAGCTCCAACAGCGCCGATACTTTGCCCTTTACCGACACGCCACCTGAGTTCGGCTCAAGGATCTTCGACATTAGCTTGAGCGAGGTGGACTTGCCTGAGCCGTTCTCGCCTATGATGCCCACTGCCTCGCCCGCATATATGCTAAAGTTAATATCGCGCAGCGCCCAGAACTCCTGGTTTGCAGGCTCGGGCAGGGGCACACCACGGCGCGAGGGCGTGCGTAAGCCAAAAAGGTTCACCACCATGTCCTGGAAAGACCGAGGGCGCTCGTGGTGCAAGATGAACCGCTTACTTACTTTGCTGAACTTAATGACCTTCTGAGTCCGCATAGTCCCACTCACGATTTTGCCCGACCGACCGGGCTTCACGCCATCCATGCGAGGTGTGTTCGGGTGTGGCCCGTTCTGGTCGTCCACGACCTCTTGTGCTTCTGACCTGTTAGCGAGATGCACCATAGCCTAAATCTCCTCGCCGAAAGTGCGACTAAGTCGCATGAAGAACAAGTAGCCGAGGGCGAGTATGATCCCACACTCGATAAAGGTCCTGAGCATGAAGGCGGGATCGGGGCTGTTCGCGTCGTTGAAATAAAAGATATTGCGATATATGGTCACTATAGAGGCCATGGGGTTGAGATAGTAAAGAAGCTGCGGGTACTCTATCTTTAGCACTTCCACAGAGTATATGATGGGCGTCAGGAAAAACCAGGCTTGAAGTCCCACTTCTACCAGCACGCTCGTGTCCCGGAAGAATACGTTGAGGGCAGCCAGAAAGAAGCCTAGACCCACGAGAAACATTACTTGTGTCACAATCAGCAAGGGCAGCCACACGATATGTTCGTTAATGCAGGCATGATGGCAATTCGGGCTGAATATATCTCCGGCTTCCGGTACGCGGAAAAGGAACATGAAGAAGAAGAGCGCCGGCAGCGACAGCACATAGTTTATCATGTTCGAGATCACCACCGCGAAAGGCAGCAGCTCGCGCGGGAAATACACCTTCTTAATCAGGTAGCCGCTATTGACGATACTGCCCAGTGTGCCGGTGACAGAGCTAGCGCACCAGTTCCACGGTAACAGCGCGCTCAGGAAGAAGATGTGGAACATCGGGTAGTCGCCGTTCTTGAAAATGTTGGTGAACACATAGGTGAACACCGCCATCAGGAGGAGCGGATTCAACAGCGACCAGAAGAAACCGAGGAAGGAGTGCTTGTAGCGTACCTTCAAATCGCGTACAACTAGATTGTACAGAAGGTCTCTATAGAGGATAGATTGACGTGCTCTGGCTAACAAATCATATGCCTGAAAGAAAAAGTAGAAGCATACCCTCAATATAACGGGCGCACCCGGTTGAGGTTCTATCCTGAAAGTATAAGAGCCATCCGAATGGGTGTCAAGAAATGCCTCAGGATGGTGGAAAGACCGGCTGCCGGGTGCATTCACGCAGGAGACCAGCAGTGACAAGCCACGGAAAGAGCGACGACGAGAGGCGACGTGAGAAGAATGGCGCGGCGCTGTCTTCATTGTTCATGGCAGTGCTCCTCACCGCAGCCAAGCTAACGGCGGGGATTATCTCTGGCAGTCTTGGCATACTCTCGGAGGCCCTGCACTCTGCTATGGACCTGGTGGGCACGTCATTGAGCCTTGCCGCTGTGCGCATCTCCAACCGCCCGCCCGACGCCACACACCCTTACGGACATGCCAAGTACGAGAGTCTCTCCGCTCTAGCTGCTGTGGGTATATTATCGCTGACCGCACTTGGCATCCTGCGAGAAGCCGTAGATCGGGTGTTAAACAACCATGTGGTGCCGCAATCGAATGCGCTCGGCATCGTTGTGTTACTGTTCGCTATAGCCATAGACTATTCGCGGTCCCGCTACCTCAGTAGAGTGGCGGCGGAATATGGGAGCCAGGCATTAGCTGCGGATGCCGCGCACTTTGCCACGGACCTGATAGGCTCAGTAGCGGTGCTCATTAGCCTCCTGATGGTCACAGTGGGCACGTGGCTGCGCTGGCCCGGACCCCTGCTGAGTTTCATAGACGCCTCGGCGGGCGCTCTTGTCGCTCTAATAATCTTGTACGTTGCTGCTCAACTTGCCCTTCGCGCCATAAACGCCCTCACCGACCGCGTGCCACCCCATCTGGTAGCCGACGTTGCAGCCGCCGCGAAGTCGCCCGAAACGCTAGGTGACATCACTGCTAGAGTTCGCTACGTCGGAGATCGGCCCTATGCTGATGTATCTATCAATGTACCCCGTGGCCTGTCACTGGAGCGCTCGCAGGAGGTGTCCCAGGACGTTGTGTCGCGCGTGCAAACGATCCTGCCCGACGCTGATGTGGTGGTGCATACTCAGCCCGTAGCTCGCGGGTCGGAGAGCGCAGTGGAGGCCGCCATCGTGACAGCAGGACGTCTCGGCCTGGGTGTTCACCACGTGCGCGCCTTCAGGACGCCTGCTGGACTCAGGCTAGATATGCACATGGAAGTGCCCGCCGATATGACACTAAGGGTGGCCCATGAGCAGGCTGATCTTCTGGAGGCAGAGCTAAACAATGAGTTTCAGAGCGT
>JBBSIK010000223.1:0-5522 GCA_038232115.1 Chloroflexia bacterium | reverse complement strand
GTTGCCAACCCTTCACATCTCGGAGCAACGGCAAAAGACGCTCGTAAAAACCTACGAACTCGGATATCCTGCTCGTCTCAAGAGCTATCGTCGTGATAGATACATACACGCTACACAATCTCCTTATTGAGGCCCCGAAGACAGGTAAGAAGATTCTCAGGCCGTAATCCTCGTCTAGTGACTGAGCGGATCACGAGCAAAGGGCGCGCAGGCCCTCCACGTCGAGGATTGTGATGCATTTGGGAGCTAGGTCCACCAGGCAGCGAGCCTTAAAGTCGTTGAGCGTGAAACTGACTGTCTCCCGGTGGGTGGCTACCATTTCAGCCAGGTCCTGGTGCGTGAGGCCGGTAATCACCGGCGACTTGCCTTCCTGTTCCTTTCTACTTGCTCTGCCCAAATAGACATCCTGCGCACCTACCTCGTTGGGCTCAACAGTGTCAATCCCTGCCAGTCGCAGCAGCACGAGCGCCAGTCGCTCGGGAACCTTCTTGAAGGCTACTGCCTCAAGCTGAGTTTCAGCGTGTTGCAGCCTGCGGCCTATCACTTCGAGAATGCGCAGGGCGATCTGGGGCTTGCTGACAAGCAATTGAGCCATCTCGTGGCGGCTCATGATGCAGATCAGGCAGTCCTCAATTGCTTCGGCAAAGGTGTTATACATGCCCTGCCCGAGGAGAGACATCTCACCGAAGATAGCCCCCGGACCGAGAGTAGCTATAGTTAGCTTGCGACCCTCCGACGAGAGGCGGTATAGCTGTACCCTGCCCTTCTTGAGCAGGAATACAACCTCACCGGCCTCCTCTGGAAAGTAGAACACCTTGCCCTTCTCGGTGGTGAACATGGTGGTGGTCTTTGCCAGTTGGTCTATCTCAGCCCGGCTGAGGTCCGTGAATATCTCTATCTCTGACAAGTAGCGGTGCTTCGCGCTTCTCGCTATCTCATCTTGAGCGGAAGGTGCATCGTTTGCAACACCTTCAGCCTCTACCACAGACGGGTCAGTGGCAGGCGTGCTATGAGAAGTCAGTATGGCACTGATGTCACCAGTAGGCGCTATAAACCTGTTGGGATCGGGACTAAAACTCGGCTGAGTGCTCCCGGTGTGCTTGATTGCGTTGCTTATCCGTTGGCGAAAATTCTCCATCAATAATCCTCTACAGTTCTCCCGGTCTCCGACTTCCCAATATCGCCATAATTTCTCACCTGCTGCCGCTGCTAGAATAGATGAATCCTGCTGACGCGCTAGTGAGGGGCTTGCGCGGCGCTCGAGGCCATTCCCTGCTTTACCTGCTGTAGCCGACGGATGAGCCACTCTTCTTCCTGATTTCCGAGGCAAAGAAGCTGGCCGTCCAGCAGGAAAGTGGGCACCGCAAACAGCTGATCCGGCTTGCTGGCCGACGGGTCGTCCAGGTCTACCACCTCAACTGTGACATCGTCGAAGTGGGAGGCCACTGCCTCAGCAAGGGCGACAGAACGGCTGCACCATGCGCAGTGCTGAGACACATAAACTTGCAGTTTCATTATATACGCTCCCGTCTACCACATTGGCCGCTTTAGCCGCTTTAGCCGCTACGACCACTACGGCTACCACCGTTAGCACCACCTATGATCCTTCAGGCTCGATTACTGAGATTAGGATGCTCTCCTCTTGAGTAATAATATCGCCCCAGGAGTGTGGTGTATGTAAGGTTCCATACATCGGATCAACAATTGCTCTGCCATAATTACAACGTTCTCGTACGACGTCAGCAGCGGTATCACCACCAGCTTCGTACCGCAAAGGAGGCAAGTTTGGCCCAAGAAGCTCAACAGTCGCAGCCCCACCCATGCGGGCCATATCCGCCTATAGAAAAGCTTGGGGCCGTAGGGGACAGGCGAACCGCCGCTGTAGTAGCCACAGACGGCACCATAAGTTGGATGTGCCTGCCCGACTACGGCAGTCCTCCGGTGTTCGGCGCCCTCCTGGACGTAGAACACGGTGGATGCTGGCGCATCGGCCCCGCCGATCTTTCGGAGGCTGGGCTAGGTCGCCAAGCGTAACTAGATAATACCGCCGTTCTGCTGACTAAATGGAATACTGACGCGTACGAGTTGGAACTTACCGACGGGATGCTCCTTCCTCAAGACAGCAGATCTGGCGAGGACCGAGATAAGAGAATAGTCCTTCGCAGGCTCCGCTGCGCCAAAGGCATGGTTCAATGCGAGATGTACCTGTGCCCTCGCCAGGACTTCACCTCCAGTCACAACGTGTGGATCACTGCCTCAGGCGCTATCTTGACTCTGAGTAAAGGTGAGGCAAGCAGTAACAGCGCGGAGCCGAAAGGAAAGCAGCAGATTAGATCTGTGGGCGTGGGTTCCACTTGAGCATGGGCAGGACGACAGCGCCTTCTTCCGCATCAACTTGCAGGAAGGTGAGCAGGTGTGGGCGATGCTGGCGCTGGGCATGAGTCCCCACAAGTGGAACCCGCAGGAGGCGCAGGAGGCGCAGGAGGCGCAGGACGAGACCTCTACATATTGGCGTGACTGGCTGCAAGGATTGACATACTTCGGCCCACGCGGCGAGCAGGTACGCCGTTCGGCCCTTACCGTTCACCTTCTGGGCTATACCCCGACCGGCTCGCTGGTGGCCGCGCCCACTACATCGTTGCCGGAGCGGATCCGTGGCGACCGCAACTATGATTATCGGTATGCCTGGGTGCGCGATGCCTCCCTTTCGCTAGCTATATTGGCGATGGCGGGTCAGCCGGATAAGGCCGAGCAGGTGCTTTCAGCCGCCGAGGCTGTAGCAGGTGAGTTGGGTATTTTCGCGGAGGAGGTAGATGCACGCACGCGCACGTTCCTCGGCAATACCCCTCTCCTATTCTCACACGTGGAGTATGTCCGCGCAATTGTGGAGATCGGCAAAGCTCGACCGTTCGATATGGCACGTCTCGCGGCGGGACAACTCACACGTAAGATAGAGGGAATAAGGAAATCTGATGACAAAGATTGAGGCACTAACCGGGGCATCGCAGTACGGAATGTGAGTAACTACCGCAACAACGGACAAGACAGCAACAGGAGGTACATGATGAGTAACAGCAATAGGGATGTAAACCACTGGAAAGGCTTCGTGCTGGGAGTAGCGGGTGCCGCCGCGGGTCTTACGGCTATGCGCTACTGTTGGCAAGGGGTGACCGCTATCACCGGTAAGGACCCACGTGCCGAGGAGACAAAGGGCGGCCCTCACACACTTGACGATATCTCGCTGGTGGGAGAGCACTACCAGGGGGGGGAGTCCTCCACGGCCGCCATCGGCAGGCTGGCATATGAGACGCTGGCAAACAAGGAGCCTAAGAAGGAGACCAAGACCACTCTCAGTTACGTAGTCCACTGGGGTTACGGACTGCTGGTGGGGGGCTTGTACGGTGCGCTCAGAGGCGGTTCGGCAGGCGTGCCCGATGTTGCGGGAGGCCTTGCATATGGGACAGGTCTGTGGTTATTCGGCAGCGAGATTGCAATTCCCCTGCTTGGCCTGTCGAAGGGTCCGACAACACAGCCCTTGGAGAGCCATGCCTATGCCCTGGGTGCGCACTTCGCGTACGGACTGGCCACGGCAGCTAGTACCCAGCTACTTTATAGGCTGATGCCCTGAGCAGGTTTGCAGATACACACAAGAGGGAGGCAGACACAAATGACGACAAACCAATATGATCTGGCGATAGTAGGCTCCGGCGGGGCGGCCATTGCGGCCGCTGTTGCGGCAAGTCGCCAGCAGGCAAGGATTGTAATGGTGGAGCGTGGCGTCATAGGGGGCACGTGCGTCAACATCGGCTGCGTGCCCTCCAAAACTCTGCTGCGAGGCACCGAGATATATCATCAGGCGGGGCAGCACCCCTTTGCGGGACTGGAGACCTCGGCTGGCAGAGTTACCTTGCCCGAAACGATCCGGCAAAAGGATACCCTTGTGGAACAACTGCGTGAGCAGAAATATACGGCTCTCATAGCCGATTACGGCTGGGAACTGGTGCGTGGGGAAGCAAGCTTCCTCGACAGTGAGACCTTGCAGGTAGCGGGCCGGAAAATAAGAGCAAACGCCTTCATAATCGCTACAGGCGCCGCACCGAGGGTCCCGCCCATAACCGGTTTGGAGCAAGGAGGCTACTTAACCAGCACAACGGCGCTGGCTCTCACCGAGGTGCCAAACTCTCTGTTTGTAATTGGCGCGGGCTATATTGCTCTTGAGCTAGGTCAAATCTTCAGCAGGCTGGGGACTGAAGTTACCCCGGTTCAACGCGGCACGCATTTTCTCAATGGTTACGAGCCGGAGACAGACGAGTTGATGCGTGCAGTGCTCGCGGAGCAGGGAATAGACGTCATCACCGAAGCACAGATAGAACAGGTGGAAGGCGGCGAGCGAGGTCGCCGTGTGCATCTTACTGTCCGAGGCAAGCCACAGATCCGCGAAGCCTCTCATGTACTTGTGGCTGCAGGACGCACCCCTAACACTGCTGCGTTGAACCTGCATGCGGCGGGTGTGCGTACAGATGGACGTAGAGCCGTAATCGTTGATGGGCACCTGAGCACGAGCAACCCGAAGGTCTGGGCGGTAGGGGACGTTACCCTCAGCCCACAGTTTGTGTACGTTGCTGCATACGAGGGCAGGCTAGCCGCTGAGAATGCTCTACTCGGCTCTGGCCGCACCGTGGACTTCACTGCGCTGCCTGCCGTGATCTTCACCGACCCGCAGATCGCGGTGGTCGGTCTCACCGAAGCTGAAGCCGTAGAGCAGGGTCTAGCGGTAAAGAGCACAGTACTACCCTTGGAGGCAGTTCCGCGTGCTCAGGTGAACCACGACACTGCGGGGTTAATCAAATTGGTCATAGAAGCGGGGAGTGAGCGTCTCCTGGGGGTCCACGTGGTCTCAGAGAACGCCGGGAGGTGATTTACGCTGCAACACTCGCCGTCAAGTTCGGGCTGACCGTTAGCGACCTGGTAGAGAGCTTTGCACCCTACCTCACCATGTCCGAAGGGTTGAAACTGGCCGCGCAAACATTCGGCACCGACGTTCACAAGCTCTCATGCTGTGCTGCCTGAACTGGGGACTAACGCAGCTTGCGGGGGAGTCACAAGGGTAGACGGTGAACAAAGAGCAAAAGAGTGTATCCTTTCTCCGTTTTCTACAAGGAGGTTTGAAATGCCTGGAATATGCGTCTTTGATGTGAACGAAACACTGCTTGACCTTGCGGCGCTCGACGAGCAATTTGAGCGCATGTTCGGCGATATCACTGCCCGCAAGGAGTGGTTCCAGCAACTTCTACAGCTGGCGCTGATCTCCACCATAACCGGACCCTACTCCGATTTTGGCAAGTTAGGTATGGTCGCGCTTGACATGGTAGGGAAGAGTAGGGGCACAGGGGTAAGCGAAGAGCAGAAGCAGGAAGTACGCGAAGGCATCCAGCACCTGCCACCTCACCCCGAGGTGCCGCAAGCTCTGAAACGGATGAAGGAGAGTGGCTTACGACTCGCGGCCCTTACCAACTCCACCT
>JBBSIK010000222.1:0-5537 GCA_038232115.1 Chloroflexia bacterium | reverse complement strand
TACCCAACCGATTCCTCACTGCGTTCGGAATGACAAGGTCCAACGTGGTACCCAATAGCCGGATTTAGGGCTCAATGTTTGCTATACCGCGTATGAGTTAGCGCAAAGAAACGCATCATAATCTTTGCGCGTTCTTTGCGTTCTTTGCGTTCTTTGCGTATGTGCGTTTTCGTCTCCTACCAGCACCCACTGCCCATCGTCTTTACAAACAGCCGAAAAAGACAGTAAAATAACAATGAGGGGTAAGCGGCTCACTATTTCTCTTTCCCTGTGCTAGATGGAGGCAAGTTTCGATGATTGAGTGCAAGATAGAGAGCATAAGGGTAAGCCTGGTGACGCAGCAGCGCGTGGTTATCCTAAAGGAGATCGACTCCGAGCGGTATCTCCCCATCTGGATAGGTCCTTATGAGGCGGATGCTATCGCCCTGGAGCTACAGGAAGTGCCCGTGCAGCGCCCCTTTACTCATGACCTGCTTCGCAATGTCATCTCCGAACTTGGGGCCTCTATCACCCATGTACTCGTCAACGATCTGCGCGACGACACTTTCTACGCGCGCATCGTGCTCGATGTGCAGGGTCGCCACGCCGAGATCGATTCCCGGCCGTCCGACGCCATAGCACTGGGTGTGCGCGTCAAGTGCCCCATCTACGTGGAAGAAGTCGTGATGGACAGGGCCGGTATCACCATAGACGGCGACAGTTCCAGGCACGACGAGATGCCGGATAACGAGTCGCTGCCCGATGCCGAACGCGCCGATGAAGACCGCCTCTCGGTCTTCCGCGACTTCATCAACTCCCTGGATATAGACGATCTGGGCAAGAGCGGAGGCGCGGAAGGGCCCGGTCGGTAGTAAGTATATGATTGCGGATTCCGAGCTTCGGGGGCGTATGGTTTGTACGCCTTTTTGTTTTTCGTGTGAATAAGACCGGTTCCGGCGTAACAGACCTGCAAGTGAGTAACGGCAAAAGCAAGTAAGATGCAAGTACAAGTACAGGGAGGCCAGATGCAAGATCGAGCCAGGAGAAGGGTGGCCGTCAGGACACTCGCAGCGTTGGTGCTGCTATTTGTAAGCATGGCAGTGCTGCTGAGTGGTAGCCAGCCCGCTTCGGCAGGTATACCCGCAAAACCGACGGTGAGCGCCGAAGCGGTGAGCAAGATATCGCCCAGAGTGTTCCGTGATACCGCCGGTGGAGGGAGCACATCTTTTGCGATCTACCTGACCGATCAGGCCGACCTGAGCGCCGCCTATAACCTGAAGGACCAGGATGCGCGAGGCTGGTATGTGTATAACACCCTCAAGAGCCACGCCGACAAGACCCAGCGTGGTATCCGCGTCGCACTCGACGCACGTGGCGCGAAGTACCGGGCTTTCTGGGCTGCCAACGTCATTTTTGTCGAAGGCGACCGCATGCTGGTAGACGAAATGGCGAACCGTAGCGACGTAAAAGCGATAGAGTCGAACGTCTATCAGCGGTGGATTGAGGACCCAAGTATAGCGAACGAGCAGCCGGCCCCCAGGACTAGCAGCCCAAATACTATCGAGTATGGTGTGCAGAATGTGAACGCACCCCAGGTGTGGGCTATGGGGTTCACCGGTCAGGGCATCGTAATCGGCAATCAGGACACGGGCATGCAGTGGGACCACCCCGCCCTCAAGGGGCACTATCGAGGTTGGAACGCAGCCACCAGCACTGCCGATCACAACTACAACTGGTACGATGGAATACGGCAGGCCGTGCCCGGCGTCGCTGCCAACCCCTGCGGATATGCCCTTAGCGTGCCATGCGATGATGACCGCCACGGCACCCACACCACCGGCACCACATCGGGCGATGATGGGCAGGGCAATCAAATCGGCGTGGCCCCTGGAGCCAGGTGGATAGGCTGCCGCAACATGGACCAGGGCACCGGCAGGCCTGAGACCTACATGAACTGCTTCCAGTTCTTCCTCGCGCCCACCGATGTGAACGGCAGCAACCCCAACCCCGCGCTTCGCCCCCATGTTATGAACAATAGCTGGGGATGCCCTGTTGGCCCGCCGCCAAACGGGGAAAACTGTGCCGTCAACACCTTTCAGACTGTCATTGAGAACTCCGAGGCATCCGGCATATTCGTAGAGGTGTCAGCCGGCAACAGCGGCTCGAATTGCAGCACAGTGCAGGACCCGCCCGCTATATATGAGGCGGCGTTCTCTACCGGCGCGATCAACAGCACCAACGTCATAGCAAACTTCAGCAGTCGCGGTCCCGTAACAGTGGACGGCTCCAACCGGCTCAAGCCCAACATCGTGGCTCCGGGCGTGTCCAACCGCTCTTCCGTGCCGAGTAATGGCTACGCAAACTTGTCGGGCACCTCCATGGCAGGCCCGCACGTGGTGGGCGTGGTGGCTCTCTTGTGGAGCGCACGCCCGCAGCTAGCGCGAGATATAGCCGGCACTAAAGCCATATTGCAGAATAGCGCCAACCCGAACGTCACGATCTCACCCGTGCAGACCTGTGGCGGCATCGCCAGCACCACTATACCGAACAACTCGTTCGGTTACGGGCGCGTAGATGCTCTCGCAGCGTTGGCGTCTCAGCCCATGACCACGCCCGCTCCCAGCAACACTGCCACTTCTACCGCTACCTGGACAATAACTGCAACTGCAACCGCAACGGTGACTGTGGTACCCGCGACGGTAACTGCAACCACCACAGCCTGCTTGATTCAGTTCGCAGATGTGCCCGCAGACTACACTTTCTACTCGTATGTGAGGTGCCTTGCCTGCCGCAACATCATCGGCGGGTATGAGTGCGGTGGTCCAGGCGAACCATGTGATGAGCAGCACAGCCCCTACTTTCGTCCCAGCCAGCCTGTAATGCGTGGGCAGATAGCCAAGATGGTTGCCCAGGCAGCCAGCTTTACCGAACCACCTGGCCCACAAGTATTTGAGGATGTGGAACCCGGTTCTACCTTCTACACCTATACGAACCAACTGGCAAACAGGAACATCATGGGAGGATACGCTTGCGGTGGGGAGGGCAAACCGTGCGTATTACCAGACAAAAGGCCCTACTTCCGGCCTTCAGACTATGCTACCAGGGGCCAAATATCCAAGATCGTGGCGGGCGCTGCATACATCAGCGATACGCCCACCAGCCAGACATTCGAGGACGTGCCGCCCACCGACGCCTTCTATACGCCTATCCAGCAACTAGCATATCGTTCTGTAATTGGTGGCTATACTTGCGGTGGCCCTGGTGAGCCTTGCGTCATGCCGGACAAAAGGCCCTACTTCCGCACGCAGAACACCGTCACCAGAGGACAGGCATCGAAGATCACCGCCAACACTCTCCTCCCCAACTGCCAGACACTTGCCAGACCGTAAAATGGTAGGCCGTAGCCGGAATGACATACGCAAAAAGAGAAGGATGCTCCTGGGGCATCCTTCTTTTTTACGCTTTCGAGAATATAGCTGCATAATGTGTAAGCACCTGGCGCCCTCACACGGTATGCGGCCTTACAAAATTACCGGCTGCGCGCAGGAGTCTGGCAGTTCGGGAAGAACGTGTTGGAAACGATCTTCGATGCCTGTCCTCTGGTGACATTTGCGTTGGGGCGGAAGTACGGGCGGCTCTGATCATCACATGGCTCATCAGGATCACTGCACATGTAGCCCGACATCACACCCGCAGCAGTTAGCCTCTGCACATAGGGATAGAAGGGGTTGTCCTGTGGCACGTCAGTGTAGTATTGTCCGATCACGTCCTCTGTGAACCCTGCCGCGTTGCTCACTATCTTTGATAGCTGCCCTCTCGATGCGCTGGTGGAGGGGCGAAAGTATGGCCTGGCGGTGGCAGGCGGTCCTATGCACGTTTCGGTAGGCAGTTGCCCACAAGGGTAGCCTCCCATGTAGCCCTTGTTGGAGAGACGCTGTATAAACACGAAGAATGGTGATCCTGGGGGCACGTCCTCATATATCTGTGTCCCGGTATCGTCACTCAGACCGGCGGCCTGAGTGACGATTTTGGCTATCTGCCCCCTTGAGATATCCGCTGATGGCCTAAAGTATGGGTCGCCGCTTGTGCCACACGGCTCCCCAGAACCACCACACTTGTAGCCACCCAGGATGTTGCGGCACGCAAGGCAGCGCACGAAGGGGTAGAAGGTGTTGGCGGCATCAACGTCCTGGAACTGGATAAGGCAGGGCGAGGGCGTCGCTGTACCGCCAGCTGCTGCCGTATTGCTGGGGAGGGCTGTGGCAGTGGCAAAGGGGGTGGCAGGACCGCCCGTAAACACGCCGCGCACCACGTAAACATCTTCGCCGTTGCCCGCGCGGGTGTCGGTCCATACTCCGTATACATTGCCGTGCGAGACCGCCATGTTGATGTAGTCACCCGCAGCCTGATTGTAGCTGCCGGGTATGCCGATGCGAAGGTCGCTTGTAGCGGTGGAGATGCGTACAGCAGGCGTCCAGGTCGCGCCGTCATCGGTGGACTGGCTATAGTAGATGTTGAAGATGCTGGTATTGGCGTTCTCGCGGTCATCGTACCAGATGGCGTGGAAGGTGCCTTGCTCATCGGCGACGACCCACGGCTCGACCTGGTAGGTGTTAGGGACGCCAGGGGGGGCCAGTTGCGCGGCAGGGCTGAAGCTGACTCCGCCATCGGTGCTGCGGGAGTAGTAGATGCGGGCGTTGCTCTCGGTGCGCCCGTCGGCCCATACAACGACCTGCGCGCCGTCCACAGGGTTGACCGAGTTGACCGGAATCGGGCTGAGTCGCCAGATGCTGCAACCGGAGTTGTCCGGTGGGCAGGGAGGCGGGGTGAGCGTGGAGATACTCTGGAACGCGCTGAAGGACAGGCCGCCATCTATTGAACGACGGTAGGCCACAGCAGACCCCGCATAGTAGGTTACGATCAAGTTGCCGTTGGGCAGCGTCACGGGCATAGGGAACTGGTTGGCAACGCCCACAGTCACTACCGGCGACCATGTAGCGCCCCTGTCGGTGGAGTAGTTGAGCCGGATGATTGAGGAGTTTCGACCGAAGTCCATCCATGCCACGTATATGCGGTGGTAGTAGGGGCTGTATGGGAAGTTGTCTACCCAGGTCCATTCTTTGTCCGAGTTGCCGCTGGAACCGGGTAGATGCTCGACGGTGGAGAACGTCAAGCCACCGTCGAGCGAACGGGCCACCTGTACGCCGTCGTTGGTCCCGCCGCCATAGGGTAGCGCGGTCACATAACACTGACCATCATCGCTGAAACTAACTATGGGATCACTCGAATACGGGGATGCGGGCGACAGTAAGGGGAACTGCTGGTTGGTCCAGGTTGCGCCGCCATCCGTCGAGGTGTATATCCATATCTGCTTGGTGTCGGTCCCTGCCCGCTCGTCCTTAGCAGCGGCCACGACATTGAGCGGGTTGGTCGGGTTGACGGCGATGCTAGGCTCTTGCTGGGCCAGGTTGGGCGACTGAGTATCGGTGTTTGCCCGCACGTTTGGGCCGAAGTTCGGCGCAATCAGCGGCTTGTAAGCGGACGCCGGGCCGGTGATC
>JBBSIK010000221.1:0-5572 GCA_038232115.1 Chloroflexia bacterium | reverse complement strand
TAATCACCAGCGTAATTGAGTACGACCACCACCCATCTCCTCACTACGTTCGGAATGACAATGTGCTGTTCGGCACTGTTGATTGCTACATACACCACTTTGACACAGCCCTGAGGCAACTGTCTGCATCCATTGACACTCACCCTCATCTATGCTACATTCCTGTCGCACCTTGCCACCCGGCTCGGAAGAACATATAGAGGAGCAAGCCTCTAACAACCCAACATCCTGACAAAGGCCGATCCTCACGGGCACCCCACCCCATTTGAGATTAAGCAATAAGCAGTACGGAAACCCACCATGTCCATACAAAACTACCTGGCCGCCATCCCCAAAGCAGAACTACACGTCCACCTGGAAGGCTCTATCCAGCCTGCTACCCTGTTGACGCTGGCCGAACGCAACGGCTCGAAGGAGCTACCCTCATATACCGTAGAGGGGCTGAGGGAGTTCTTCAAGTTCCGCGATTTCGACCACTTTATCGAGATGTACAGCATCATCTCGCGGTGTCTCAAGACGGCTGCCGATTTCGAGTTGATCGCATACGAGTTCGGAGCCGAGATGGCGCGGCAGAACACCCGCTACGCCGAAGTGACGTTCAGTTGCAGCTTCCACCACCACCAGGGCATACCTGAGTACGAATATATGGAAGGTCTTACTCGTGGCCGTATGCGAGCACAGGAGGAGTTTGGCGTAGAGATGAACTGGGTGTTCGACATCATCCGCAGTGTTGCTGACCCGGAACTGCGCGAAAAGTACGCCGACTACACCACCAGCATAGCCATCGAGAACAGGGACAACGGGGTAATAGCGCTCGGCTTGGGTGGTGGCGAGATAGGCTACCCGCCGGAATGGTTCGCGGCACACTTCGATAGGGCGATAGCAGCGGGCCTCCATAGTACCCCTCACGCCGGAGAGGTCGCGGGGCCGGAGAGCGTGTGGAACGCCATAAAGCTGCTGAGCGCCGAGCGGATAGGCCATGGGGTGCGCTCTATCGAGGATCCCACGCTCGTCGCTTACCTGGCCGACCACAATGTACCACTTGAGGTAAATCCCACCAGCAACATCTGTCTGGGCATCTACCCCAGCATGGAGGCGCACCCATTCCGCCGCCTGTACGAAGCCGGAGTGCCCGTCAGCGTCAACTCCGACGACCCGCCCCTCTTCAACACCACACTGAACCACGAAGTATCCCTGCTCGCGGAGCCGTTCAGCTTCGACGTAAACACTATAGACGAGATAGTGCTCAACGGTATCCGCCACAGCTTCCTACCCCCCGACCGCAAACGCCAAATGGAGCAAGCCTTCCGTGAGGAAATGGAAGGACTAAGGAAGAGTTTTGAGTTTTGAATCTGGAGACGTAAACCTCAACAATATATTTGCGCGCCCTTGCATCGCTGCGTTTCCGTCTCTTTTATATCGTCCATCGTCCGCAAAAGGGAGAACCCCAACGATGTGCATCCCGCCCCAGGCAAACGGTACACTTACTCCTACTAAAGAGATAAACGAAGCCATTCTTGCCACTATTTGGAACGAGCAGGCTCCATTGAGTGGGCCAATGTGGGACTGCGCGGGCGATCCTGTGGCCGTGGTGTACAGGGGACGGTGGACGGCGGGAAGCGGGCCTGACTTCGAGGGCGCTATGCTTTCGCTGGGTGAGGAGGGCGGAGGCAGGCTGGTCAACGGCTCGGTGGAGATGCACCTGCGCTGCTCCGATTGGTGGGCGCACGGCCACCATGCCGACCCTCGCTACAATTCAGTGGCCCTGCACGTTGTTCTATGGCCTGTGGGCGCGCAACCTATAACCAGAGCGGACGGCGTCCTTGTGCCCACTCTCGTGCTGGCCGACTATATCACTCTAGCCACCGGCAAGCTACTCGACCGGATAACGCCGCTCATACCGAACCTGGGCGCGCTCTCGGAGGAGCCATGCTGGGAGCGCACGCAAGACTGGGCGATGGAGCAGTTGCTCGACTGCATAGACGAGGCAGGGGACGCCCGCCTGCTGGGCAAAGCAGCCACAATGGAGGCCGGACTGAGCATGTACGGCGCGCCCGATGAGGTGTTCTACCGGGGCCTGATGGACGCTCTCGGCTACTCGGCCAACCGCGAACCGATGCGCGCACTCGCGGCCAAGCTGCCCATCAGCCAGCTACTCACCCTGCCCCTGAGCCGCAACGAGGCCGAACGCGCTACCCTGCTGGAGTCTATCCTGCTGGGCGCAGCCGGTTTCCTTCCATGCCAGCGTCCCGCTCTCGGCCCGCTCGACTGGCTGTCGGGCGACTATGCGGAAGAAGTCGAGCGGCTATGGAGCCTTCATGCGCCCATGCTCGACCTGCTGCCGGAGCGCCCCATAACGGGCGGCTGGATAACTGAACGTGTGCGCCAGGCTAATTCGCCACCACGCAGACTGGCCGCCGCCGCTCGCCTACTTGCACGGCTCTTCTGGAGCAGAGACGGCGTACTGGGCGCATTTATCAACTCTGCGGAAGGCGCGCCCGAACACGTCGCCAAACAGTGGACGACGATGCTTACTGTGCCTGGTGAGGGCTACTGGGCCTCTCATGCCGACTTTGGGCGCTCATTGGAAGGCGACGACACAGCACTAACCGGCAGTTCGCGGGCATCAGACATTGTCGTGAACATCGTGCTGCCCCTCCTGCTGGCATACGCGGACATCGAAGGCAAAGAGAGCCTGAGAGAGCGAGTGTTCGCCATATATGCCGCTTTCCCCAGGCTGGCCGAGAACAAAGTCACTCGCGCCATGACAGAAGAAGCTCTAGGCCCACGCAAAGGCAGATCAATCAACGGAGCACGGCGACAACAGGGTCTGATGCACCTCTACCGCCTCTACTGCGAGGCTCGTCGCTGCTATGAATGCCCCATTTCGGGATTGCGAGCGCCGGGTGGCGGGGCAAACCAGAGGTAACAGCCAGCACAGAGGGCGAACAGCACGGGGATTAGTACTTACGGCAGTGGGATATTAGGAAATGCGCTATATTGGCTTTTACCGGCTTTATCGTCTAAAATAACGAAGTAGTTGGTACTTCCCACATTTAACTTGGAACTTACCGGAAGAGGTCTATATGGCGGGAACTTACTCGGTAGAATCACAAACAGCCGTAGTGCTGGTCATAGATCCCGATCCGATAAACCAGAGGGCGTTGCGCGACAGACTGGTGCGTCTGGGATATACAGCACGGTCGGCTGATGATGCCGATTCAGCGCAAGCCATCGTAGAGGCCACACCACCGGATGTCGTGATCGCCACGCATAATACCGCGCAGGCCGAAGGCTGGATGGGTCTGCAAACCAATCTCGACAACTGGGGTATACCGCTGCTCACATTGGAGGAAGATGCGCTCTCCACCGCATCTGATGGCCTAGCCGACGAAGACCTCAGCGTGCTGATCGGCAAGGCCCTCAAGTCGCGCAAGCTGCAAGACGCCCTCTCCACAGAGAACGCCCGCCTCGCCGCCGAGCGACTGTTCGATCCAATCACCGGCCTGTTCAACCGCCGCTACGTGATGATCCGCATCGAAGAAGAGACCAAGCGGTCCTCGCGCCATGGCTATCCGCTCTCCTGCCTTATCCTGGATATAGATAACTTTGACGCGGTCAACGACAAGCACGGCCCCCATATTGGCGACGCTGTGCTGCGCGATATGGCCCACATCGTCACCCGCACCATGCGTGCCACCGACATAGTAGCCCGCTATCGAGACGACGAGTTCATCTCCCTGCTCACCGATACCGATGCGCCTGGCGCCCAGATAGCAGGCAACCGCCTCCGTGACGCCGTAGCCTCGCACACGTTCACGGCAGGTCCAGGCGGCGAGGCGATCACACTCACAGCTTCCATCGGTGTAGCGTACTGGGAACCTACCGCCCGCCCCGGCGAAGGCACATGGGAGCCTCAGCTAATCGGCCTCGCCGAGCGCGCCCTCCGCGCCGCCAAGCTGTCAGGGACGAACAGGCTCGTGATGCTACAGGCGGCGTAGAGTATTGCGTATTGCGTAATCTTGGATATATCGTGAGCAGGCTTGCGGGCCTGCTTTTTTGTAGGCTGACATTGTAAACTGAGTCAATCCACCCCGCGCTAATGTGCGTCATATGTAGAGAAGTTATGCAATACGCAATACGAAAGGCAAGTAATGACAAAACCCAGGGCGACTAAATGGAGCTTTCTCTGGCTGGGTGCGCTTACTACTACGCTTGTGGGCGCTACGGCGGTTACTTTCAAGTCGTTAGAGCGGGCGGATACGGTGCCGGAGGTGGATGGACTGAGCGAAACCGTGTCGGGTGGGCAAGACTGGCCTTTTATCTCGATCATCGTACCAGCTCGCAACGAGGAACGCAACCTGCCGCGCCTCCTGCCCACTCTCCTCTCGCAACGCTACCCGAATTACGAGGTCATAGTAGTAGATGATCAATCAACGGACGCGACGCCCTATATACTTGGCGAGTACGCCGCGCAGGACAGTCGGCTGAGAGTGGTACATGGCGCTGAACTGCCCCGCAATGAAGGCTGGCTGGGTAAGCCCCACGCTATGTACCAGGGCGCGAACGCGGCACGGGGCGAGTGGCTCCTATTCACCGATGCCGATACCTCGCACAATCCAATCGCCCTCTCATCAAGCGTGGCTTACGCGCTACGGCACAATCTCGATATGCTGACGATCCTTCCCGAAGCGGAGCTGGGCAGCCCTTCCGAAAAGCTGCTGATGCCGGTGGCTTTCATGGGTATTGCGACATTTTACCCGCCCAACAAGGTGAACGATCCGGCCAGCAAGGTAGCCATAGCCAACGGCCAGTACATGCTCATCAGGCGGGATGTATACGATGCCGTGGGTGGGGCTGAACGGGTGAAAGGTAAGATCGCTGAAGACCTGGAGTTCGGCAAAGCGGTCAAGTTCGACGGCTACAGGCTACATCTTGCCGATGGGCGGCACCTGATGACGGTACGCATGTACACCAACTTCCAGGAGCTATGGGAAGGCTGGAGCAAGAACGTGGTGCTCTCCTTCCGCGAGAACCCTGCTACGGGGTTGTTCGGCGTGGTTGGCATAGTACTGTCGCCTACCCTGCCATTCTTCCTATTCCGATGGGCTTGCCGGGGCTGGCGCGAAGCCAATAAAACCCACCACGTGAGCGACGAATTAGTCGCCGCTTGGTCAACTGCACTCGCAATAGGAGGCACCGTTGTACCGTTCATCTATCGCCGCCGCATAGATGAGGGTCTGGGCCTGCCGATAGGGTGGACCCTCACCCAGCCGCTTGGTACATCCATCTTTGGCCTCATCCTGCTCAATTCCTTCGTGCGCCTCGTCACCGGCAAAGGCGTCACATGGAAGGGACGCACTTACGAGTCGAAAGTTAGAAAGTAGAAAGTGCTTACTTTGAGCTTTTAACTTCCAGCTCGTGCTACGAAGTGCCATATGCGGCTCCAGACCTGCTCGCGCTCGCTGTCGAACACCACGCCATGGCCGCTGTTGTGCCACCATTCAACGTCTTTCTGGGGTGAACCGATGTGCTTGTAGATATAGGTGGCGCTACGTGGGTGGACTACGCC
>JBBSIK010000220.1:0-5577 GCA_038232115.1 Chloroflexia bacterium | reverse complement strand
GGAAGTAGGGGTTATGGTTCTGGTATCCTCAATCTTCATTACTAGCCCCCAGACCCAGACCCAGACCCCTAGCCTCTACCAAAGAAAGTAGCACCCCCGATGTTCGAGAAAGAAAAGCTAATCCCAGTGGCCGTGCTGCTCATATTCGCGTTCGCCTTCGTCGGCCTCCTGTGGGGCGACCAGATAGGATGGGTGGCCTTATTGAGCCGTGTGCCACCATACGTCATGTTCGGCATCGTCATAGTTGGCCTGGCGTTCGCGTGGCGGTTCCGGCCCACTGCGTTCGGCATGCGGCGGGGTGGATGGGTGGTGATACTGGTGGTGCTAGGCACGATAATGGCATGGCAGTTCTTTTCGTATTTGTCTAGGAGGTAAAGACGTAACAAGAGGGCTAGAGGCGTGTCAATCATCATTTGGGAAATACAGGTCATGGGATCAAGCCTCCTGAGGGGGTTTACAGAGGAGAGGTGTCCCCTGCTACTCTCTCCACTCATTGATTCAGCGTTGACAGACCATTAGAACTCAGCAGGCAAGAATATAAAGCAGAATCAGAGGGAAAACGTCGAAAAGGCCCTCTCAGGCCGGAACAAGACATAGAACCTCTGATTTTTGTTTTATGGCCTAGAGTAATATGCCCACACATGCCCCTTACTACATAGCTCTAAGCAAAGTGCCCGGCATCGGCCCCGCCCGCATGAGACGGCTGCTCGACTACTTCGGCACGGTCGAGCGGGCCTGGCGTGCCACTCTGGGCGACCTTCTTGCATGCGGGCTAGACGGCAGAGCGGCGCTGGCCATGGTCGAGGCGCGGCGCACCACAGATCTCGATGCCGAACTAGAGCAGTTGGAAAAAATCGGAGCACGTGCCATCACATGGGAAGACGAAGACTACCCTGAGCGCCTGAGCGAACTTGAAGGCATGCCTCTCGTACTCTACGTGCTGGGCGAGATAGCCCCACAAGATGCCTGGTCGGTGGGCGTGGTGGGCACACGCCGGGCCACGGCTTACGGCAGAGAAGCCACGGCCCGGCTCTCGGCGGAGCTTGCGGAGGCGGGCATCACAGTTGTCTCGGGGCTGGCTCGGGGCATTGACACAGTGGCTCATCGTGCAGCCCTCGACGCCGGGGGCCGGACGATGGCGGTGCTCGGCTCAGGACTGGACGTGATCTACCCGCAGGAGAACCGGGGCATGGTGCGGCAGATCATCGAAGAAGGGCGGGGCGCAGTGCTGACCGAATACCCCCTTGGCACGCAGCCGGATGCCGTTAATTTCCCCGCACGCAACCGCATCATCTCCGGCCTCTCCCTCGGCGTGCTTGTAATAGAGGCCGCGGAAAAGAGCGGCGCGCTGATCACGGTGGAGTTTGCACTGGAGCAAAACCGAGACGTGTTCGCACTGCCCGGCCCCATCACCAGCCGGATGAGCGACGGCCCCAACAATCTCATCAAGAAAGGCGCACGGTGTGTCACATCAGCCGCCGACATCCTCGAAGAACTCGATATGAACATGGTAGCTGAGCACGTAGAGGCGGTGCGTGCCCTGCCCGGCGACCCCACCGAACGGATGCTCCTCCAGCACCTGCAAAGCGACATTCAGCACATAGACGAACTCACCAACAAGTGCGGCCTTCCAGCCTCCACAGTCAGCGCCGTGCTCACGATGATGGAGCTAAAGGGGATGGTGAGGTGTGTTGGAGGAATGCAGTACACGGCGAGGTGAGTATAAGGTAAATACTCGTGCTATGGTCCTACAGATTAGGGGAGGAACTGGAGCTGTCCACCTTGTGAGATTCAGCGTAGATACGCAAAGCTACGTTGATAAGCTCCTCGAAGCCATCTCCCTGAGATCGGAACCAGGCGAGTACCTCCGGGTCTACACTCACTGTAAGTGCCGGAGACTGCCTGGGCGCTCGCAACGTCATCCGGGCAAGCTGGGCGTCCGTCAGCGACTTGATGTCTGAGGTATCTATTGTATCATCCGTCAGGGCATCAACTCTAGCCCAGTCGGTCTCGGAGTGTTCTTTCATACTGTGTGCGTTCATGGTTCAGCGCCTTTCGCAGCGAGATAATCCGTAAAGTGTCTTCATCTCGCTCTGTGTACACGATAACTACAACCCTGCCTCTCAGTATTCCTATTCCAATCCAGCGTTCCTCTCCGTAGTCCTGCCGGTCATCCATGATGACTAGCATAGGCGTAGTAAAGATCTCCGAGGCATCAGCAAAGTCCAGGCCGTGCTTGCGTATATTAGCCCTGTTCTTCTCTTCGTTCCATTCGAAGACCATAGGCTATTATAGTGCCGTAATACATGAGTGACAACCTTAGAGGTGAGGTAGGACGGCATATCAGGGGCAGCGCGTCGCCGGGCGCGATTCTATCTAGCGACGCGCTTGCGCCCCCTACTACGGCTCGCTTACGGCAGGCGTAGCAGTGGGCTGCACTAGCACACGGCGGCGGGCGGCGGCCACCAGCGGTAGCGTAGGCGCGAGCAGCACCGCCGATGTCACGAGTGCGGCCCGGAGCGACATCGCGGTGCCTATCCAGCCGACGACAGGCCCGCCCACCACCTGCCCTATCGCGTCCGACTGGCTTATCATTGATAGCACGGTGGCGCGCACCCGCTGGTCAATACTCTGGATGATCCAGGTGTTGAAGAGGGGCGCGGCCACACTCCGAAATAAGCGCATCGCCAGGTGGGCCCCTGCCGCCCACCAGAAGCTACCCGCCAGTGCGAACCCTATCATGCCCGCTATTTGCAGCGCGCTCGACACAAGCACCACCCTTGCGACTAGGGCATGGTTGTTGGTGTTGATGCGCTTGCGGAAGCCCTCGGTCACGATGAGGCCTATCATCAGCAGCGCCAGGTCGAAGATGCCGAACCAGACGACGGGCTGTAGGCGGCCCAGATCCGGGAAGGCGAAGTTCTTGAGGAGGTGGGCCTCCCCCAGGCGATCCATTCCTTCACTCGACGCGCCGGTGAACATCCCCAGCACAATGAACAGCGCCAGCACCGCGCTGGCCCTGACCACCATTCTGCCCTCGCGGAAGGTCTTGAGCATAGCGCCCACTCCCCCATGCTCAGGATTAGGCTCGCGGGTGAAGCCGGTCTCGGGCATGGAGACCACCTCATAGATGCCCAGGCCGACCCATCCCACGCCGGCCAGGATGATGGGTATGTTCAGTTGTATGATTGCCAGGCCCACGCTGGCAATGATGGCCGCGACAGTGCCTATGCGCCCCACCTGCGACGACTTGAGGAACGCTGGACCGATGTTCTCGTCGCCGATCTCTCCAGCGAGCCATGCCTCCGACGCGCCGCTGTTGAACGTGAAGCCGAGGCCCATACCCACCTGCGAGAGGAGCACGGTGAAGAAGAATGGGAACGCGCCCTCGATGAGAAAGCCTAGCCCCCACAGAAATGTGCCGATTATCACCGACAGGCGGCGGCTGTAGGTGTCGGCTACCACGCCGGTGGGAACCTCGAACAGGAAGATAGTCGCCTCCAGTGTGGTGCCGACCAGCACAAGCTGGAGAGGGTCCATGTGTACCGTCTGGATGAAGTAGACGGCCTGAATTGTGAATGTCAATGTGAATAGCACGGAGCCGATCCCGTGCGACAGCAGGAAAATCCTGAGGGCTTTTTTCTGGTTATCGTTCACGGTCACCTTCTATAGAGAATGTCGCAAGCATAGCGAAAAGCCGCTTGCGATAGCAGTTTCGCATTCGCAGGCCCGTGACGCGATCAAAGGGAAGCACCGGCTACTCTTTCCGGCGCGAGGAGAAGGTCCGGCCAATGTGAGGAGGCCGGGGAGAACGCCACATACATACCCGGCGGATTTATGCAGGGCAGTGAGGCGTGCTGATGGGTTGTGCCCTGACGCGGAAAGCTAGACCAGCGGCTGCCCGGAGGGTCCGAGTGCTGCGGCCGTTGTGTTAGCCAGATGTAGTGTTGTCATTGCTTTGGCCCTCCTTTCAAAGTGGACTTACTGTCTGGAATTATAGTGGGATAATTGTAGTGGGCGCATCGGCCTCAAGGTGTATTCAATGCTTAGGCGTGGAAGTGCGCGATATGACCCTACAACTAGCAGATTACCTGTACACCTGCTCACGATGATGGAGCTGAAAGGGATAGCGCGCTGCATGAACGCGCTCATTCTTGGGCCTCTGCGCAGGGTCCTATAATCGCATATAGGACCATCAGCCTATACAAATTACCACCACATTTGTGACATCCAGGCTCCCTAAGCGGGTACAATGATAAAGATCGGATAAGGATCGCTGCGGCAGTTAAGAAGGCGAGGCTGCTCTTTAGTCTCCTACTTTGCCTATCGCTGCTATGCTGTCTTGATCCGCGAGGAGATTAGTTGCCAAATATGCAACTTGCGAGTTAGCCTGAACATCCATGCACGAACTACTACACCAGCAACTGAATGAGCACTTAGGGTCGGACGCCGAAATATCGGAAGAGTGGGCGCAGCTATTCGAGGATATAAGTCGCACCTACCTGCAAGCGGGGGCGCTTCCCACTGTACAGCACCTCCCCGACCAAACAGAGAACGTCCAGGCAGCGAAGGCAGAAAAGGTACAAGACGACCGTGCGGCAGCCAACAGCAGTCGGGAGATCATCGAGCGCGAGCATATTGAAGCCACCCTGCGCCGTCGCAACGACGAGCTTGGCGCGCTGTATGAGACGACCCTACGGATTCTAGGACGCACAGAACCGCAGAGCCTTCTTGATGATATTGTTGCAAAAGCCTGTGCCCTGGTGGGTACATCTCATGGCTACCTGTATGTAGCAGGGCAGGAGGCCGGTGAATTGGTCGTGCAGGTAGCTGCCGGTATTTTTGCGTCCGACATCGGCTATCGCATGCGGGTCGGTGAGGGCGTAGCCGGGCGCGTGTGGACAACAGGCGAACCTCTGGCCGTGGACGATTATATCGCCTGGTCGGGACGTTGCCACGATCGCGACGGTATGGTGCTGCACTCATTAGCGGGGATTCCGCTCAAAATCGGGTCCGACGTGGTAGGCGTAATAGGCCTGGCCTATTTGGAGCCGGAGCGCACTTTCGCCGCTGATGAGATAGAACTACTCAGCCGGTTTGGGCAGATGGCCTCCCTCGCTCTGGGCAAGGCCAGGCTTCACGAGAAGCTCCAGAAAGAGTTGGGCGAACGCAACCGGGCCGAAGAAGCCCTCAGGACTAGCGAAAAGCAGTTCCGCGCTATATTTGAGAACGCAAGTGATGCCATGGCAATCATAGATAACGAAGGCCTCTGCGTGGATGTCAATCCTGCTGCATGCCTGCTAGATAGCTGGTCCAGGGAGGAGCTGCTAGGCGCTAGTGTGTTCAACCTTGTGCCATCCGAGCGCGTAGAAGATCTACAGCAGTTATGGTGTACGTTCCTACGCGAAGGCCAGTTCAAGGGCAATTACACGATGGTGCGTCGCAGCGGTGAAACTCGGGAGCTTGAGCTTAGCGCCACGGCTAACTACCTGCCTGGCTATCACATGCTCATGTTCCATGACGTTACCGAGCGCAAAGCCCTTGAGCAGCAGTTGATGCACCAGGCCTTCCACGACT
>JBBSIK010000219.1:0-5654 GCA_038232115.1 Chloroflexia bacterium | reverse complement strand
GCATCGGGCCCGCTTACGAGGCAGGTCTGCACGCGATGGGCATCGAACACTTCAACGACCTTATCAACTCTGATCCTGCCTCCCTTTCGGAGCAGTTGGGCGTCATCGGTGGGCAGTCTGCCGTGGAAGATTGGATTACGCAGGCCCGCGACCTCGCTGCGGGTGGCCCTCAGAACAACGGCAACAACGCCTGACAGCGACCTGATATGTCAGTTATGTCGGTGCCCCACCAGGACATTGAAGCCGCAACACGCCCACGCCGTTTTCGCACTCGGCTGATGGGCGTGTTGCGCGTCTTTATAGCTGCCATGCCCCCCTGGCTCGGCCACTGGGTTGCCGACCGCTGGGGCGACCTCGTTATGCGCTTTGCCCATAAATCCAGGCGCGCGGCCATCAGTAACATGCGCCAGGTACTCGGACCTGTACCGCCCGCCGTACTCAAGAAGACTGTGCGTGGGGTGTTCCATAACGCGATGCGTAGTTATTACGACTTGTGCCGCGCTCCGAATCTCAGCGATAAGCAGATAGATGCGATGGTAGACTTCGACGACGCAGGTTGGAAGCGCGTGCTTGAGATACACGGGCAAGGGCGCGGCATCATCCTTGTTTCGGGACACTTCGGCGCGTTCGATGAGATCACGCAGGTGGTGGGGCGGCGCGGTCTCCCTATTACCATTCTTATCGCGCAGATCAAACCCGCATGGCTCTCCGACTTCATCACGAGTCTCAGGATGGACCGGGGCTTGCGGATGGTCCTGGTGAAAGAAGAGGAAGAGGGCAGCGGGGTGAACCTGTCTGCCTTGAAGGAGAGCATACGCATTCTACGTCGGGGGGAGGTACTCGGCGTGGTGGCCGACCGCAACATGGAGCAGCGCGGCGTCAGCATACCGTTCTTCGGCAAGGAAGCCGTGGTAGCCGCCGGCGTCGCCAAGATGGCCCTTCGCACCAAATCGGTGCTCGTAACCAGCTTCTGCACCCGCCTGCCCCACAACCGTTATAGCGTCACATTCGATGAGCCTATCGAGCCGGTAGGTTCGGCCTCCAACGAAGCAGACATCCGCAACCTGCTGATCCAGATCTTCTCCCTCTTCGAGCGCCACATCCGCCGCCACCCCGACCAATGGATCTTGCTCCAACCCGTATGGAAGGATGAGAAGATGAAACGTGATGCGTAGCACGTAATGCGTAGCACGTAAAGAGACGCAAACGCAAAGACGCATGGAACACGCAAAGAGTAAGAACGGTTACGAGTTACGTCCCCATGGCAAACCTGATCACCGCCGCACGTGTAGTGCTCCTCTTCATCACAGTAGGCTTCATCTACTTGAGCCTGCCTCATGGAGGTGTGCCCGGAGACCCCGCCTGGGCGCTGGTCGCTATAGTGCTGACTTTGATCGTCTTTATAGGAGATGCGCTGGATGGTGTGGTGGCTCGCGCTCGCGGTGAGTCTAACGAGTTCGGAGCCGTGATAGATATTGCGGGCGACCGTATCGTCGAGAACGTCTATTGGGTGGTGTTCGCTAACATAGGCTTCCTCTCGATCTGGTTCCCTCTCATCATGTTGGTGCGCTCGTTCACAGTTGATGCGCTGAGATCGCTGGCGCTGTCGCAAGGTAAGACCGCTTTCGGTGAAAAGACGATGATGACATCGCGGCTGGGTGTGTGGCTGGCCGCCTCCAGGTTGCACAGAGCCTTGTATGGCGGGGCCAAAGTCGTTACATTTATCTGGCTGCTGTTGCAACTGGCGGTCACTGTGGCCCCTGCCGGCTCCTACATAGAGCGCACCTTCGGCAGCCTACTCGGTCCCATACAGACTATAGGCATCGTGCTGGCCGTGTTCACCCTGCTCTACTCTCTGGTGAGAGGGGCGGTCGTCGTGTGGGACAGCAGAGAATATTTCCAATTGAAAGTTGAAAGTTGAAAGTTGAGAGTTAAAGAACTGGTGATTACCCACATCTCAGCTAGCCAACAGCACCCGGCGACTAAAGTCACGTGCAACACTTACGAAGTCCGCATGGCGGACTATACAGAGTTACAGCACCAACTTAGTCGCCGCAGAGCGACTTTGTAAGTGTTGCCTGCGGTTTCAACCGCCGGGTGCAATTGCATATCTGGGTAATCACCAGTTAAAGAAGGGTTGCTTCATGCCAAGCGAGAACGAACTAAGCAGACAAGCTGAGACGGGCGGCCCCAACTCAATACTCAAAACCGTGCCCTCCAACGGAGTGAAGGATCAAAACTCACAACCACCGCTCGTGGCTGCTGTGTTCGACGTAGACCGGACGCTGGTGCCCGTCACGACCACGGAGCGCATCTTCATTCGCTACCTGCTCAAGCATGGGGTGCTGAGGCTGAACGCTGTTGTGCGGACGACCCTCTTTATCCTCAAGAGCATACCCAACATCTCTCCTTTCGAGGCGATCAGACGCCAGCGCGCATATCTTGCCGGGCAATCCTACGAGAAAATGCGCGAAATGGCTCGCGCCTGCTTCGAGACGGACATCAAGCCCCGCATATCGCATGCAGGCATTCAGGCTGTGGAAGAGCATAAGGCGCGGGGCGAAATGGTCGTTCTGCTCTCTGGCTCGCTCGATTTCCTGCTTGAGCCGCTCAAAGAGTACGTGGGTGCTAACCACCTGATTGCCGCTAATATGGAGGTGGTAGGCGGCAGGCTCACGGGCAACATAGTCGGCAACTATCCATATGGAGCCTACAAAGCTGTGCTCATCCGCCACTTCGCCCAGGAGCACGGCCTCGATTTCTCTCGCTCCTACGCCTACGCCGATCACCACACCGACCATGAGGTGCTACATCTGTTCGGCAACCCAATCGTCATCAACGCCAAACCCAAGATGCAGAAGATAGCGAGACGAGAAGGCTGGACGATGAAGGACTTTTCTTAGTTCGTATTGCGTAACCCTACATAATCTTTGCGCGTTCTTTGCGTCTTTGCGTCTTTGCGTCTTTGCGTTTCCGTCTCTTTACGCATTACGTAATACTCTACAGGAGGATAATTCCTTGCACATTACTAACGACACTTCTACCCCGCTCATTATCGCGCACAGGGGCGGCTCTCACGAGGTGCCGGAGAATACGATGGCGGCATTTCGGCACGCTATTGACCTGGGCATGAAGCTGGTGGAGCTTGATGTGCAGATGACGCTGGACGGCGAGCTTGTGGTGATCCACGATGAGACGGTGGACCGCACGACAGAAGGTTCAGGCATGGTGGGCGGCTTCACATTCGAGGAGATACGTAAGCTGGACGCTGGGTCGCACTTCGATCCAAAATACGCCGGTGAGAAGATACCGGCTCTACGTGAGGTGCTCGAACTATGCGCGTCCGAGGGCGTGGGCGTGGTGGTCGAGATAAAGGACCCGAACCTCTACCCTGGCCTAGAGGACAAGGTGGTGGCCCTCATCGGCGAGATGTGGCTGCGAGGCGCGGAAAATATATGGTGCATCTCCTTCGATCATGAGGCGATACGCCGGATAAGGCAGCTAGACGCCACTATCCCCCTGGGCTACCTCTACATGCCCGACCAGACCGACTTCGCCCAGCCGGACGACACCATCCAGGCATACTGCCCCTACTACGTCACGGCCCTACAGCACCCTGAGCAGGTCGCAAAGGCGCATGAGATGGGCAAGCTCGTGCTGGTGTACACGGTGAACACGGAGGCCGAACTACGGGCGCTTGCCAATAGCGGGATTGATGGCATGGTTACGGATGAGCCGTCAGTGCTGTCCAGGCTCTCGCTGTAAGCCTCGTTTTAGCTATCGAGGCCTTCTACGTTTGTAGAAGAATAGGTGTCTAATACGTACTCAGCAATGGTAATGTAGGTGCGGGCTAATTGACAGATGTTTCTACCGGGCGTCAAGCAGCTATCCGGGAAGCTGTGCATGACCTCTTTCAATTCCACACACCTTTTCTCTAGCTCACCGAGACCTTGCTTTGTGCGGAGCACTCTCCGAAGTGCTCTTTTGGTCCAATAACATGCAGAGTCTATCCGCAGTTCGTCGGTGCTGGGTGCAATCTCGAAGTCTCCGGCTGGTGTCGAGCCTCTGGCTGGATACTCACTGGTAACCTGCTTCTCCCATGCACTCCCAATGTAGTAATCAACTTTGGGACCGAACCAATCCAGTGCCCCCACGCAGTTGTACTCCGAGAGCGACATGAAGTTCAGATCGAGGTTGTGGAAAATAGATTCATCTTTGAACACGATCCCCAGCGCATGCCTGCCCGGATGCTCAACACTCTGTCTAATAGGTGCATGGTACAGGACGGGCTTGTATTCTCGTAGAGACTCCAACAACGCCTGGTAATCTGCCTTTCCCTGAGTGACTACCAACAAGTCTATGTCTGACCAGCGGTCTGAAGAGCCTTGGGCGAGCGAGCCGAAGACGACGACCTGGTACACAAATGGCAGTTCCGAGAAGAAATGACAGAGGGTCTCAGCAGTTTGCTGAGGTCTGGCGGGATCGGGATAGAGCAAGTCTTTTGCTAACATTTGTATCTAAAGCACAACTGGTCTATCAGGGTTTAGCGCATGGAAATCCTGATAGTCCTCTCTATAACGCCTTACCCCACAAATCGTACTCTGTGCTCTCGGTGATCTTCACCCGCACGACCGCCCTCTGCTCCAGAGTGCCTCCCTTGGGTGGCTTGACGAACACCATGCCGTCTACCTCCGGGGCTTGCCTGTAGGTGCGACCCGCTTAGATCGGCACCTCGCGCCCGTTGCCGTCTTCGAGTGTGCCGGTACCGTCTATCAGTACATCCAGCGTCTGCCCCACCAGGCGGCGGCTCTTCTGCATGCTGATCTTCTGCTGGCGCATCATCGCCTCTCGATACCGCTTCATCTTGACCTTCTCAGGCACCTGGTTGGGCATATCGGCGGCGGGCGTGCCTTTTTCGGGCGAGTAGGTGAACATGCCTACGTTGTCGAACCGCACCTCGTCTATGAAGTCGAGAAGCATCTTGAACTCCTCGTCGGTCTCGCCTGGGAAGCCCACGATGAACGTAGTACGCAGGGCGATATCGGGCATCGCCTCGCGCAGGGAGACTATCAGGCGACGCGTGCGGTCCATGTCGTTGGGCCTCTTCATGCGTCTGAGCACATCGGGGGCGGCGTGCTGCAATGGCATGTCTATATACTTTGCCACCTGCGGGTGCCGCGACATGGCATCTATCGTGCTCTGCGAAAGTTGCGTCGGGTAGGCGTACATGAGTCGCAGCCATAATATACCGGGGGCCTGCTCCACGATAGCATCGAACAGCCTGGCAAGACCGTCTCGCATGCCCAGGTCAATGCCGTAATAGGTGCTGTCCTGCGCGATGAGCACAACTTCCTTCACACCCTGCTCGGCCAGTTCTGCCACTTCTCCGGCGATCTCCTCGACCGGGCGCGAAATGTGCTTGCCCCGTATGGCAGGGATGATGCAGAAAGCGCACTTGTGGTCGCAGCCCTCTGATATTTTCACATAGGCGCTCGGCCCTTTCGCTTTGCGGTGGAATCGCTTCAACTGTGAGGTCATCTGCACAGGAGCGATAGGAGCCCAGGCCACGCTCGTGCCGGGCGAGGAGTTGGGATAGGGGCTGGGGGTCAGGGACTGATGGCTAGTACTTGTAGCAAGATAGTCTTCTAGCCCTG
>JBBSIK010000218.1:0-5693 GCA_038232115.1 Chloroflexia bacterium | reverse complement strand
TGCAGGAGCAGCAGCCACGAAAGCGGCGGGCGACGAAGGCGGGGGGTGGGTCGCTCCACCTGGGGTAGCTCTCTCCACAAGCGCAGGCTGGAGATCGGTTGGCGACGCGAATGGGGCCGCAACATATAGAGGACGATAAGTACCGGCACGAGCAAGAGCCACCATGCGGCAGCCGGATTGAGCAGATTCAGGGCGTTCATGCCGTCACCCCCTGCCGCCGTAGCACGTCAAGCAGGGTGCGTTCGATATCGAAATCGCTTTGCAGGCGGATGTAGCGCGCACCGCTGGACTGGCACCATGCCTGCGTCTGTGTAAGCCACGTATCAAGGCGGCGTTCATATTCTTGTAGACTAGCAGGGCCTATGTGCACGTCTAGCCGCTCTCCGGTCTCGCTATCTATCAGGCTGAAGTCGCCTTCTTCGGTCGGGAGCAGCTCGTCGGGGCTGAGCATGTGCATCACGGTCACGCCAAAGCCTGCGGTAACGAGGCTACGCACGCCCTCCTGCCAACCATCCAGCAGCAAGTCGGATATGACCACCGCGAGCCGCCCGTGCCCGCCACCCCCCGCCGGTTGCATGCTCCACTCACGGAGCACGCCATCAAAGTCAACGGCGCTGCCCGCTTCCAGACCCTGAAGCTCCTGGAACAGACCGGCAGACTGAGCACGACCACGAAACTGGGACATTGAAACTCGCATCTTCGGCAGGCGACCTGACTCCACGACACCGGCGCCAGGCGTGGTGAGCACTACGCTATCGAGGTGAGCGAGAGCGATATAACCCAGGCCCGCAGCCAGGCGACGAGCCGAGAGGAACTTGGTAGGTGGGCCACCGTACTGCATGGAGGGGCTGGCATCTACCAGGAGGTAGAGCACTGTGTCGTGCTCGGCCTGCGATTGGCGCACGTGGAGGGTGCCCAGGCGCGCGTAGGCGTTCCAGTCCACCCGCCGCAGGTCGTCGCCCGCGCTGTACTGGCGATAGTCGGCGAACTCGATGCCCGATGTACGCCGCGTCGATATGTGCTCGCCCATCAGGCCGTTCATCAGGTCGCGCCCCAGCAGCAGCGAAAGGCGGTCCAGCTTATGGATATAGTCGCCATCTATCACCGCATTCTGGGTGACGGGTGCGAGGTGCTGGGCATTGGGCACTATGCGGCGTCGCAGATTGCTTATGGTGGAACGTAAGCCGCCCGTCTTTGTCACGAACGGACCTCTTCCAGCGAGCGGGTGATGACATCATCCGCAGTCACGTTTTGCAGTTGCGCCTCTACATTGAGCACTATCCTGTGCCGCAGGGCGGGCAAGGCCACGCGCTTGAGGTCATCGAACGAGACATTGTAGCGCCCCGACAGGATAGCGTTCACCTTGCCCGCAAGCACGAGCGCCTGGATAGCGCGAGGACTAGCGCCGTAGCGGACGAACTGCCGGGCCATCGGATTGCCGTTCTGCCCTTCAGGGTGGGTTGCCATGACCAGATTGGCCGCGTAGTCGAGCACCGGCTCAGCTACAGGCACGTCGCGCACAATCCCTTGCAGGCGAGTCAGGGTGGGGCCGTCCATTACTTTGCGAGCAACGCCCACGCGGTTGCCGGTGGTGCGGCGAGCAATCTCCTTGAGCTCATCGCCCTGTGGGTATTCCACTATCAGCTTAAAGAAGAAGCGGTCCAGCTGTGCTTCCGGCAAAGGATACGTACCTTGCAGGTCTATGGGGTTCTGGGTAGCCATCACAAAGAAGGGGTCGGGTAGCGGATGGCTGGTGCGGCCCACGGTCACCATCTGCTCCTGCATCGCTTCGAGCATGGCCGACTGGGTGCGAGGCGTGGCGCGGTTCACCTCATCGGCGAGCACCAGGTGAGCGAAAATTGGGCCGGGCTGGAACGCAAACGTGCGCGCACCATCGGTCTCGTTGATGATGTCAGTGCCCACTATATCGGCGGGCATCAGGTCGGGGGTGAACTGGATGCGGCTGTATGTCAGGTCGAGGCACTCGGCCAGCGTGCGTACCAGCAGCGTCTTACCCAGGCCCGGCACACCTTCGAGCAGCACGTGCCCGCCCGCCAGCAGAGCCGTCAGCACACCGCGCACGATGGCACGCTGCCCAACGATAACTCCGGCAAGCTCGCTCTCCAGCGCGCCCACCAACAGCTGCACTCTCTCCGCCACTCCTGCCTCCATCTGAGGCGTCCATACTTGCTTTGTATCGTTCAATGCGGTACCTCATTCTCTATACTAGATGTTTAGACCTTGTAGCCTGTAGTGGGCTACTATTTACATACAGGTATATCAGGTATATCAACGTGTCGTCGGGGCGAACAGTAGCGCAAGAATGAAGATTTCCAGGCCATGAAACTTGAGCACGTGTTCAAGGCGAGATTTGGTCATCTAGACCTTTTTGGTGATTACCCGCATCTCCACTTACACCCGGCGGTTGACTGCCTGAGATATTGGTAATCACCAGAGGACTTTGCATACTGGTCTATTTGCCGCTAAAGTAACGCTGTATAACATCCCAACGCTCCACGGGAATCTGGCTATTCTCACCCGGTACATTGCTTGCACCGCCTGGGGCGACGGGCGACGTGCCACCTGCCGAGCCGCTACCATCGAGCGAGAGGGCGGGGTGGTCGCCGTCGCCGGGGCGATTTGCCTGTTGAGGCTGGGTGCCCTGCAACTCGAACGGATTCTGTGCGCCGCCGTTTACGCTGCCGGAGCCGATGGGGCCGCTCTCACGGTGCCCATTACCGGGAGCGCCTGGCTGACCTTCGCCACCCTGATCCTGGCCACCCCCCTGGCCGTTGCCCTGCTGCCCCTTGCCCTGCTGGCCGCTCTGACCCTGCCCACCTCCACCACTCTGGTCCTGGCCGTTGTTAGCGTTCGGCTGGTTGCCTGACTGCTGCCCGCCACCCTGCTGGCTGTTTTGCTGGCCCTGCCCCTGCTGACCTTGTTGGCCTCCCTGATTACCTTGATTGCCTGGGTTACCGGCGCTGCTCTGTTGTCCACTCTGGACCGTCGGGTTATTGGGGCTGCCCTGGCCGGCGTTGTTCTGCGGCTCCGCACCCTGTTGCGCTGTAGGTGAAGGGTAAGCCTTCGCCATTTCCTGCTGCGACATCACCTTGCCCGCCGTGTCCTGCACTGATTTGCCCAGGTTATCCATGCTGCCGGCAACATCTTTGTATTCACCCTTACGCAACGCATCCGCAGCGGCCTTCTCGCTACTGCGGAGGTCGTCACCGGTTGCCGAGGCATCGGCGGCTTTGTCGAGCGCGTCGGCCAGGCCTTTCTTGGCGGCGCTGGAAAGCTGGTCGCTCTGAGCGCCGAGATCGGATATATCTTTGGCTGCCTGGCCGTAGTTGCCCTTGCGAAGGTTGTCGGCAGCCTGTTGCGCGGCACTCTGCCCGTCCAGCGATTCGCCTAATTTGTCCAGGCCTGACTGCGCACTCTGCGAGTCGGCGCGGCTAGCAGCATCACCCCGTCCATCCTGGCCGTTCGACGATTGCTGGTCTCCCTGCGGCGCGGAGGTCAGCGAGGGCTGGGCACCCTGTGCTTCAGAGGTGGGGCTGGGTGTGAGGTCGGAGCCGGGAAGACCAGTGGCTACTGTTGGCGTGGAAAGGGCAGCAAGCTCCTGGGTGATTGCAGGAAGGGTCTGCGCCTGGAACGGCACGAAGCTCCGGGCGTCCTTGAGTACCATTATCGCAAGGGCAAAGCAGAAAAGGCCCGCAGCCACAGCCAACATGGGCCTACTAGTGCGTACCGGGCAAATCGCACGCGGGTCGAACGTCGCCAGGTAGCGTGTAGTAGTTTCAATCTGAGTCACGTCAAGTGGGCCGGGGTCGTTGCTGTTGCCAAGCTCAAGTGCGGTGACTAGGCGCTGCTGGTTATCCATGCGGGCATCAAGGATGCGGGCGGTCTGGGCGAGGGAGGGGCGGGTCCCCAGTTCCAGCACCAGGGCAACTATGGGTATCGCCACAGTAAGCCCAAGGGCAGCTGCCAGCACATAAGACGCATCCACGTTGAAAAGTAGACAGAAAGCCGCCGCGACCCAGGTGATACCAACGGCAATAGCGGCAACGCCCACGACGCCTGCACGACGCCCGCGCCCGATGCGCCGCCGGTAGGTTTCAAGAGTGGAGGTCAGTAGCCTTGTGTTGCCCGCAGTAGATCGGGAGCCGTTATCATTGTGCCTGCCGTCTCTGCCACCGGATTGTCGAGTTGTTATAGCCATGATGGCTTCTCCTCCACGCGAGGGACTTGCGTAATCGTTTTGTGGCGGCGACGAGACCGCGAGAAGACGACAACACCCAGCAAGATCGTCAGGCAGCCCACAGCTAACGCCACAAAGCCTGCCAGCCTCCGCCATAGCCACATCGCAGATAGGATGCGGTTTGCCTCGGCCACGCGAGCATCGTCGCCCAATGTCGCAAATGTCTCGCCTGCCTGGTGGGCTTCGCGCTCTGAACTGGCGAAATTCCAGCTATCGAGGTACTTCTGGGCGCTTGTCAGCAGGGCGATGCCCGCAAGGCCGCGCACAGCTAGTTCAGCCGTATTGTCGGTGGCTGATTGCGTACCCGAGAGTTTCAGGTCTGTATAAGCGGCCCCCGCTTTGCCCGCTATATCTTTTGCCTGGGCGTAGTTATGCGCCTCAAGCGCCTCGCGTGCCTGGACGCTGAGGTCAGTAGCGCCGAGCGCACGTGTAGCCTTCTGTTTCATCGCGGCGATCTCACCGGCCCTGGCTACTTTGCCCAGGTCACGGTATAGACGCTCCGAGCGGTCGAAGGCATCCTGCGCTTCCTTATAATGCCCCGCGTTGTAGAGCGCCTGTGCCGGAGCGAGATCATAGGCCTGGAAAAGGTTCAGTTGCCAGCCATCCTTGAGGAAGCCGGGGAGATAGTCGCGCCACTGGGCCTCCAGATCATAGACGGGTATACCATAGGCCACTATGAGTGCATGGTGCCACCTGACATTCGAGCGTAAGTCCTTGAGGAAACGGCCATAAGCAGCCATGCCGTACTTCTCGGCCAGGAAGGCCATAACGCTGTAGCTCTGCGGGTATGCCACCTCGAGGTTGTCGCCGAAGGTAGCACGGTCATTTAGCTGGTCCCATGTGAGGAACCGCGCGCCATGCGACTGGGCGGCCTTTAGCAAGGTGGCTGCTTCCTGCCCACGTGTAGCAGACAGTTCATTGTACTGGGCGAGTCCTTCCTGAAAGCCCACCGGCAGGTTGTTATTCGACAGTTCTCCGGCCACAACGTGAGTCATCTCATGTCGAAAGCTCTCACGAGCCAGTTCGGGCGGCATCTGACGAAGACGCTCGACAGCCACGCCTACTTCCTTTAGCGCAGGAACGGCATGCGCCAGGATACCAGGATGCACTTCGGCCATCGGGTTGGCACCGGTGTATTCAGCCTCTGTCGCATAGATACGCAGCTTCAGCCCTGTCACAGGCGCAGCGCCAAGCATATCGCTCACAGAGGCGTCTACATCGTCCGCGAAACCTGCATACCAGGCGGCGGATTTCTCCTCGCCGTGCGGGTAGAAGATTGTGAAATACTTTGTGTTGAGTACTTGCGGGGCATCGGCGGAAACGCGCACAGGGGCATATGCGCAAACCAGCAGTAGGAGTGCGAAGAATATTGCCTGAAGCCTGGAGCCGTGGGATGTACTGAAATTACGCATTGCGCGCCGTCGCATTCTAGCCG
>JBBSIK010000217.1:0-5703 GCA_038232115.1 Chloroflexia bacterium | reverse complement strand
TTGACAACCAGCAGGCGATAGTCGGTGCCCCTCAAATCTCGCTCGACTATCACGTTGCTGGAAATATCAGCAGCCAGATCGAAAGCGGCGCGCACCTGTTCTTCGGTCGTGAGATTGATGCTCACGGCTTTACCCTGGTTGCCATCGTGAGGCTTTATCACAACGGGGCCGTCAAGCTCCTGGGCCGTCTGCCAGGCGTCGTCCCCGTTGTCCACCACCTCGCCATCGGGCACAGGAACGCCCACTTTCGATAGCAGGTCTTTGGTAAGCTCTTTGTCGGAGGCTATTTCCACCCCGATATTGGAGGTGTTGGAAGTCTCGGCCGCCTGGATGCGCCTGGCATAGCGCCCGTGGCCGAGTTGCACCAGTGCGGCGTCATTGAGGCGCATCCACGGTATGCGCAGGCTCCTGGCGGCGTCCACAATCGTCTGAGTGGATGGGCCAAGCATGTTGCTCTCGGCGATGTCGCGGATTTCCTCGATGCGCTCGGAAAGTTCATAGCCAGGCGGCTGGTTCTCGGCCAGCTTCTCGGCAAGATCCATAGCGAGGTAGACAGCTTCTTTGGCAGCCTCGGCGTCCCGATAGTCCACTACAATCCGGTACTCACTGAAGTGCTGTGTGGATCGCGTGCGGCCAAAGCCCACATCCATACCCGCGAGGGACTGGAGTTCGAGGATGATGTGTTCGCATATGTGCCCCATGTAGGTGCCCGTTCGCAGCCGCTCAAGGAAGCCACCTGCGCGCCCCTCCGAGCAACGGTGCTCCCACAGTGAGGGTATCGCCTCGACGAGCCTCTCCGTAAAGCCTGGAATCTCGCTTGAAGGCAATTCCTCGTACTTACCGATATTGGCAAGTATCTCCAATACAGGCCTGTGGGCCCAGATATTGGCGCCGGTCAGGACCTTGATCTTCTTGATCTGAATCTCGCTCATACCTCATCCTGCCTAAGCTTAGGCGTCTTAAGTGTGTTATGCCTGCCGGTTGTCACGCCCACAACAAACTCCTGCGCGAACACCTCGGTGCGGAGGCTATAGATTAGACAACGTGAAGCTTATTGTATACCAGCCGCCGCCTTTGGGCAAATATGGTGCTTGCTCACCAAAGCAAAAGGATATAGCAAAGCGACTATCCGACGCGACATGCTTGATAATCATGGTAGCAAAAGCACATAACAGAAGGAAAGTGCTTCCGATTTTCCGCCGGATGCCTTGCGCCTCAGAGCAAGTCGCGTATCCCGGCAGTCATAAGGTGGCATAAGCTATGCTACAATTGTATAAGGAAGCGTTCAGATACGCGCACACAGAGGAGCTAACATGAAAATAGACATACTATATTGCCAGGAATGAAACTATGGACCACGTGCCGCCAGGTTGGCGGAGGAGATTATCAACGCATACGGTGATAACCTGGAGACGATTACTCTAACGCGCGGCCCAAGCGGGCGGTTCGAGGTAACGGTAGACGGGCAGAACGTCTATTCCAAGATGGAGACAAAGCGGCATGCCCAGCCCGGCGAGGTGGTCGAAAGCATGCGCGGCATGATAGGCTAACAAGAAATAGCGTGTAATACTCAACATGTGTTCTAGCAACTTGCAACCTTGAGTATATAAAGGAGAATACTTCAGATGGAGACACTAGAGAAGAGCGGAACGGCCCAGACGGGCAACACCACCTCCGCCAACGGCAACTCAGGCGACGGGAAGATGAGCCTGCCACGCCCCATTCGCCCCAGGCTGGAAGACCTCGATCTGCCCACTGGCAAAAAGGCGCGCCTGCATCGCTTGATGTACGAGCACGGCCCCGGCAACGGCACAATGCTGCTTCTTCCCATTGACCAGGGTCTGGAGCATGGCCCCATAGACTTCCTTGGCAACACGGCAGCCCTTGACCCCGATTTTCAGTTGAAATTGGCGGTGGAAGGGGGCTACTCGGGCATCGTCTTCCATATCGGCCTTGCCGTCAAATACATGAACAAGTACGCGGGCAAAATCCCCCTGGTGCTCAAGATCAACGGCAAGACTAATATCCCCTCGGACGCGCAGCCGTTCTCCTCGCTAGATGCCACAGTCGAGGATGCCGTACATCTGGGCGCTGATGCGGTCGGCTATACCCTCTACGTAGGCTCGCCCCGCCAGGCCGAGGATATTTTGCAGATGAACATGGTGCGCCGCGACTGCGAGAAGTACGGTATGCCCCTCATCGTGTGGGCCTACCCACGTGGCGAAGGCCTCAAGACCAAAGGCGGCAACGACTCCCTGTATGCCGTTGATTACGCGGCCCGCGCAGCCCTCGAACTGGGCGCGGATGTGGTGAAGCTGAACGTACCTGAGCACGACACAATCTCCCCCGACCAACCGAAGCCTTACAACGAGATGAATCTGGGCTACGCCGGCTCGGTCGCCAAGGTGGTGACTTCGGCAGGCCGCGCCCTGGTGCTATTCTCCGGCGGCAGCAGACTGGGCGATGAAGACTTGCTCACGAAAGCTCGCACGGCGATGGAGAACGGCGCAACCGGCCTCATCTTTGGCCGCAACCTGTGGCAACGCCCCATGAATGAGGCGCTCGACGTAACGCAGCGCATTATGGAGATCATTAAGGCCGTATAAGACCGGTCCTCAGCATCAGACGGAATAGGGGAGCCGAACCAATCAAAGGCCCCCTATTTTGTTGTCTGCGGTCTTGCATCAGCCCTATTCTGAGTACTCGTAAGTGTTCACACCTGAGGTGCAGGGGCATGCGGCTGCCGGGGGCATGGGGGTCCCCCACCTGTACCTCTTTTTTTATTCTCCCCTCTCATTCGTGGGAGGGGCATGAGCGAAGCGGGGGCAGTGGCGCTTGGACAGGCAGCATACTCAATTGCTACACCTCAATTCCGACCGCTTACAAGCACTCACCAGCTTCCACAAACGAGCAAAAAGCATTATAGTAACTCATACTTATTCCTTCTCAGCCGCTTGACCTGGGCATCTTTACCCACTAGCTGGTTTCCGATATGCAATACACACTATGCAAAAGAGGTGGCATACAATGGCAGAACTTTCATTGCTTGGGGTTTATGCGCACCCAGATGACGAGCAGATAATGAGTGGCGTGTTCGCCAAGGCCGCAGCCGACGGCATAAGGACAGGATTGATCTGCACCACTCGCGGCGAATACGGCGAGATAGCCGACCCTGCGTTGGCAACGCCTGAGAATCTGGGTGTGGTGCGCGAGCACGAGTTACGGGCCGCATCCGCCGTGTTGGGCATAAAATACCTCTATTTCCTCGACTACAAAGATTCCGGCTGGTTTGACAGGCCCGAAAACACTGCGCCCGATTCTTTCAACATGGCCGACCCGGACGAGGCGACCGGCCGCATCGTCAAACTGATCCGCGATTTCAAGCCGACGGTCATAATAACATTTGACCCCACCGGCGGATATGGACACCTCGATCACGTGCAGGTTTACAAGCTCACAATGCGTGCCTTTCGTGACGCCGCGGACCCTGACCGCTACCCCGAAGCAGGAGTGCCTTGGCAGGCCAAACGTCTCTACTACTGTAGCTTCCCTCGCAGCCAGATGCGCCGCTTTGCGGAGATGATGCAGGAGGCAGGCGTAGAATCGAGCTTCAGTGTGGTGGACTTCAAGAACATGGGTCTCACCGACGAGCAAATCACCAACGTAATAGATGTCAGCGAGTGGGTGCCCCTTAAAGAGAAGAGCCTGGAATGCCACCGCACACAGTATAACCCCGACAACCCGTTGAGCCGCATCCCGAAGGAAATGCAGGTGCGACTGCGCTCGTTCGAGCACTACGCATTGGCAGGAGGCACGTCATTGCCCGACACCGAGGAGGCAAGGGACGACATCTTCGCGGGCCTGCGCTAGACAGGGCTGCGGCTGGGTGTTAGGGGCTAGAGACGATGAGAACGGCACAAAATAATCCAATGGGGGAGGTCCATTGACATGTGTGGAGGGGTGATTTTCCCATATCGCAAGGTGTTTGCTGAGATACTGACCGGAAGCTATTCGCATGACGAGATAGCCGAGTTCGAGCGCACAGGGCAGGTACGCTCCCTCTACTGGCAGCGAGGCGAGCCACTCTTGCCGGTACAGACGGACTACGGCGAGGACTACGGCTCTCCCGGCCTGGCGTTGATGCACTGGGGCAATCGGGACAAAGCGTCACCCTTCCCGCAGACGGGCTGGGCCCGCATCGACAGTATCGAGGCAGGCAAGTGGTCGTACCTCAAGCCGAGGCCGGTGCTCATACCTGTAACCTATGGCGTAGAAAAAGGTAAGTGGTTCACAATCAGCACGGGCATCATGGGCGTGGCGGTACAGAGGGGCGACGAGGAGAGGGTCTACATGCTCACGGACGAGGCAGCGCCAGACTTCTTGAGAGCCACAAAGCACCCCAGGATGCCCGTGCTCCAGGAGCAGGAAAGCTTTGATTGGCTGGCTAGCGAACCCCGTGGCATGGATCATGCTGTATGAGAGAATCCCTAATTTTAGAGATTGAGGTAATTCATGGCCGGACCTAAGAACAAGAAAGTACCCAAAGACGACCGAGGCGCGCAGGGACCATTGGACCGCAAGCCGCCCACACCCAGTGCCGCAGAACTAGAGGAGCGCAACGCCCACCTGAAGCCGAACCCCACCCTCAACAGGGCCAAGCAGATGGGCGCGCCCACCGAGGACGAGCAATTACTCCAGCGACCCGCTCCCACTCCGGCTGATTTTACCCGCTCCGACACGTGGCGCGTGCTGCGTATCATGGGCGAATTCGTCAACGGCTTCGACACACTGGCACATGTGGGTGCGGCGGTGACTTTCTTTGGTTCGGCGCGCGTTCTCCCGGCGGACCCTATGTACGGCAAGGCGACCCAGCTTGCCCGAATGATGGCAGAAGACGGATTCGCCATCATCACGGGTGGCGGGCCGGGCATTATGGAGGCGGCAAACAAGGGCGCTGTCGAAGCGGGAGGTATCTCTATTGGTTGCAACATAGAGCTACCATTCGAGCAAGGCACCAACCAGTACGTTGACGTGTCGATCAATTTCCGCTACTTCTTTGTGCGCAAGACGATGTTTATGAAGTACTCGGAGGCGTTCGTGATATTCCCCGGCGGCTTCGGCACACTGGACGAGCTTTTCGAGGCCCTTACCCTGATTCAGACGGGCAAAGTGCGCAACTTCCCCATCATACTATTCGGCAGCCAGTACTGGGGGGGCTTCCTCAACTGGATCCGCGAAACGATGTTGCCGGAAAAGAAGATATCGCCTGAAGACCTTAATTTGCTGGTAGTAACCGACTCAGTCGAGGAAGCGCGCGATCACATACTGGCCTGCTACAACGACCAATGCTGGGAAGTGAAGGACTCCTCTGAAGCCGAGAAGATAAAGGCGGAGCTATTGGATGATCCGGGTTCTCTTCAGCCTGCCAGGAACGGGAGTGGCAATGGACAGGCAGAATCCAAGAGCATCGAGCGCGTGCAGGTATCCGAGGCGTCTCAAAAGGACCCTGTTGATCCAAAGAAGGCCGACGCTCAATAGCGCGCAGTAGCATAGCCAGGCTCAAGAGGAAGCCTGCGCTGGCTTAAAACAGGTAAGCCGACACAGACCCATATTCTCTTAGCAACAAAAAGGCAGACAGGCCGAGATTTGGCCTGTCTGCCTTTTGTGGTCGGGGTGAGAGGATTCGAACCTCCGACCTCATCG
>JBBSIK010000216.1:0-5723 GCA_038232115.1 Chloroflexia bacterium | reverse complement strand
CCTCAACGGCATTGAGAGCAGCGATAGCGGAGGCTGGTGTAGTGGCAGTCGTGTCGTTGTAGAAGCGCACGCCGCCCACGGTACGGAGATACTCCTGCCGGTCTGCCACACCACGGAACGAACGCAATCCAAACCGTACTGCTTCGATAGGCGCGCCGGCCAGCATGGAGAGGGCGGCGGCGCAGGCGGCATTACGCAGGTTGTGCTCCCCCGGCATCTCCAGAGCGTCTACGCTTTCCACAACGATGCGAGTGTCATGTTCACCGCGCCAGTTGAAGATGCCCCTTTCGACGAACATCCCTGGCCTGCCCTTCGCCTCGCCTATGCCGAACCAGATCACCCGCGCAGGAGCCTCGTCAGCCCAACTCGACACGACAGGGTCGTCCGAGTTGAGCACCAGGCAATCACCCTGTTCGCTGTGCTGGTAGAGGAAGATATGCTTCTTGGCAGCGCCGTATTCCTCCATGCTCTTGTACCTGTCCATGTGGTCGGGAGAGAGATTGGTGACGGCGGCCAGGTGGGGCGAGATGCGAGGCTCCTCTAATCCCTCCAGCTGGAAGCTGGACAATTCCAGTACAACAGGCGTGCCGGGTATAATGCGCGGCAACATCTCAAGGGCTGATACGCGCAGGTTGCCCGCCAGTATCGCGTCGGGTCGCCAGTGTCGTAGCATCTCCCAGGTCCACGTAGCGGTGGATGACTTACCCTTGGTGCCGGTAATGCCGATCACGGGAACGGGGCACAACTTCAGGAAGATATTTATTTCGGTTTCGAGCGGCTTACCCAACTGCCTAGCCAGTTTCACCCACGGGGAAGTGAGCGGCACCGCCTGGTTCCACACAATAAGGTCCGCCCACCTGAAGTCTGCTTCTCGGTGCTCGCCCAGCATGTACTCCACACGGAAGCCCTCTCGTGCCAGCGCATCAACAGAGTCCTGCATCTTATCGGCGGGGCGCAAATCGGTAACACGAACATTAGCTCCATTACGGCCCATATATCGGGCAACACCCAACCCGCCCCCATGCACGCCGAGGCCCATCACGAGTATGTTCTTGTTTGCATAGGGGGACTGCATAATCTCAGTTTTTGGAGTAGTAGAACAATCTAAAGTCCAAAACTACACCAGGGCCAGCGCCACGCCCAACATCCCTGACAGCATGCTGACCAGCCAGAAGCGCATGGTGATCTGCGTCTCAGACCAGCCTATCTGCTCAAAGTGGTGGTGTATTGGGGCCATGCGGAAGAGGCGTTTGCCGCCAGTCATCTTGAAATAGAGCACCTGTAGTATATCGGAGACCCCTTCGCTCACGAATATGATGCCGATGAGGGGCAATAACAGCCACTGGTTGGTCATGAGGGCCGATACGCCAAGCAGCGCACCAAGCGTGAGTGCGCCTGCGTCGCCCATGAACACCTGCGCGGGATGGGCATTGAACCAGAGAAACGCCAGCAGCGAGCCCACGGTGGCGAAGCTCAACAGCACTATAGGCGCTTGCCCCTTCAAATAAGCAATAATGCCGTATGAAACGAACGCAATGGCCGTGGTGCCGCCCGCCAGCGTATCCAGACCGTCGGTCAGGTTCACCGTATTCGCAGTGCCTACTACAATAATCACGGCGAGTACAATGTAAATAGGGGCCGGCACGTCAATGGGCGTACTGACGAATGGGATCGCAACAGTGCGGTGCCCCAGAGGGTAATAGATTATCCAGGCCGACACAAAACCGATAACAAGCAGCCACGCCATCTTGAAACGTCCCGCCAGCCCGCCCCGGTCTCGGGCCACCGTGCTCAACAGGTCGTCGAATCCGCCGAGCACACCGCACGATACTACTATGCCCAGAGGCAGCAAGAGCGATTTGAACTGCAAAATATCCATGAAGATGCTTATTACCACCACAAGAGGAAGCAGGAAGATAAGCCCCCCCATTGTAGGTGTGCCGGTCTTTTTCTGGTGCTGCGAAGGACCTTCGATGCGGATGCTCTTGCCGATGCCTCGGTCTCGCAGCCAGTTTATCATCGGCCTACCGATCATGAGGCCCATCAGGAAGGCCACCGCACCCAGGGTGAGGCCGCGCACCATCACGGTAGAGGAAAGTCCTGGCGTGAAGCTGCCCGCGCCTTTGGGCACTGTCGTGACCGTTGGTGTAGCCTGAGCCAGAACGTTGGCCAGCAGCGATGCAAAAGGATGAACTACGTGCGCCAGCGAGTCGGCGCACACGGATAGCGTCACAGAGAGAGGCAAGAAGTAAGGTAGCATATTAGACTTTCAGGGCATCCACTATTTTGTCCATTCTCAGACCACGAGAGCCTTTTACAAGTACGTAATCTCCTCGCTTGAGCACGCGCCGCAGGTATTCAACTACCTGATCGTTGTCTCGTGCGAAGAAGACACGGTCCGGGGCCATGTCGCATCGCAAAGCTTCCTCACCGATAAGCCGCCCCAGGAGGCCCACGACGACGAGCCGGTCGGCAACCACACCGGCGCGGCGAGCGACTCGCAGGTGGCCCTCTTGCTCGTAGCTGCCAAGCTCCAGCATATCACCAAGCACCGCAATGCGCTGCCCCTGCATATCGTTGAGCAGGTTGAGGGCCGCAATGGTCGACTCGGGCGATGCGTTATAACTATCGTCTATGAGGATGCTCCCGTTGTGGCCGGGCACCACCAGCAATCGCACCTGCGCGTCAAGCTTATGCAGGGCGGCCACTATGTCGGTCCAGTCCATGCCCGCCGCGCATGCAGCCCCGGCAGCAGCAAGGGCCGTATGTACGCTGTGCCGCCCAAGCAGAGGCAAGCGCACCCGCCAGTGCTGGCCGCCTTCGCGCACATTGAGAGTGAAATGCACGCCGTTCAGCCCCTGGCCTTCTATATCGGTTGCATATAGATCGCAATCGGGATCTAGCCCGTACAGGACTGACCGCGCCTGCGTGACATCGCGCATCGCACTCACCAGGGGATCGTCGCCGTTGAGCACCGCCGTGCCGTTGGCCGGGAGAGCGCGCACCAGCTCGCTTTTGTTCAGGGCAATGTTCTCTATCGTGCCCATACGTTCGAGATGCACCGGCGCGACTACCGTCACTACGGCGATGTCGGGCCTGGCAATGCCGCACAGGAACGTCAACTCGCCCAGTTGGTAGCCCGCACCCAGTTCGAGCACAGCCTTCCGGTGCTCCTTGTCGAGTTGCAGGATGGTGAGGGGGCAGCCTATTTCGTTGTTCAGGTTGCCTTCCGACTTGAGCGTGTTGAACCGAGTGGAGAGCACCCCGGCGAGCACTTCCTTCGTGGAAGTCTTGCCTATGCTGCCGGTGATGCCAATTACCTGTGCGTCGAAGCGGGTGCGCCACCAGGCAGCGAAACGCTGCATAGCAAAGAGAGGGTCGTCCACTCGGACTAGAGCGATGCCGGGCGGTAAAGCAGAGGGCGCTTCCCAATCCTGGCGCACCAACGCACCCCCGGCTCCATGACCGACAGCATCAAGCACGAAGTCATGCCCATCCACGTGTTCGCCCGGCAAGGCCACGAACAAAGCACCTGCCAAAGTCCCCCGCGAGTCGATAGCTACGCAGTTGAACCCGAGTCCCGCCATCCCCAGCGAGATCGTAGACGGGTCGAGGTGCCCTCCGGTGCCATGTAGAACGTCGTCTAAAGTAAACATATCTAAATATTGCGTATTGCGTATTCGCCACAGAGTAGCGACCGTCCAAAAACTAATCCCAAGGAAGAATACAGGATGCCGCGGAATCGGGCAACGTAGCTGAAGCGGAAAAGCAGGCCTCAGTCACATGGGAAAGTGCTACAATTGAAAAGATATCATTTGGTGAGGTGCAATACACAACACTCGTCAGGGCGCAGACGTGGGCGTGGCAAGAGGCATGGTAGGCTGCACTTTCATATAGAGGAGTAGTTGCCGGGCGATCTTGCCCCAGGCGGGAGAGGCCGTATTCTCGCCCCACCGGCTGGTGCGTGGGTGGTACAGGCCGATATACAGGGTGAACTTCGGATCGTGAGAAGGCGCGAAACCCATGGCCGAGGCAAGGGTGCTGGAGCCTATATATCCACCGTTAGCTGCTATATCTGCTGTGCCGGTCTTCACCGATACATGGTAACCAGGCACCTGCGCCAGACGAGCCACCATTTTGTTCTCGACGCCGAAAGAGAGCATATCCGCTATCTCGCGTGCCGTTTCAGGCTTGATAACGTGGTCTGCTACCACCTGTCTCTCATTCTTCTGGATGACCGTGTCGCCCTGCCGTATCTCCTTCATAACATACGGTTTGAGGAGCGTTCCGCCGTTAGCCACAGCAGAGACCGCGCTGATAAGCTGTATCGGCGTCACGGATACACCTTGCCCGTAGGAGTTGGTGTAAAGATTGACGGGGCTGTAGCCGTCTTCGCCGGGGAAGTGAAGTATGGGAGATGCTTCTCCCGCGATGTCTATACCTGTCTGCTTGTTGATGTGAAATGCTTTCAGGTACTTATAAAAGCTTTCTGCCCCCAGTTTCTCGACAGCGAACATTGATGCCACATTGTCAGAGCGACCCAGACCTTGCTTCATGGTCTGCCAGCCCCACTCGGTGTGCTCTGCATTGCAAAGAGACCAGCCATACTTCAGAACGCATGGAGTACCGTACATTGTGGTAGTTGATAGAACCGCTCCTGAGTCTATCGCTGAGGAGTATGTGAGTATCTTCATCGTGGATCCCGGCTCTACCAGATCGCTGACTACGGCATTCCTAAACCGCGAGTAGTCCGTTACCTGATTGAAGTCATTGGGATTGAACGAAGGATAGTTAGCCATGGCGAGGATAGCGCCCGTATTTGGGTCCTGCACCACCACATAGCCGCTGTCGGCCTGGTAGTCTTGCACCGCCTGCTGCAAACCACGCTCAACCAGGAATTGGACAGCACTATCTATCGTCAGTACCAGGTCGGAGCCGTCCTTGGCGGCCAGCATATCGGGCTGATCATTGAATACCAGAGGGCGCATCTGCGCATCGTGCTCGGCGATTATCCAGCCTGCTTCCCCGGCCAGTTTCGTATTGTAATACTCCTCGGCCCCATAGTGCCCATTGTTCTCGCTGTCGGTGAAGCCCATCAGCGACGAAGCCAGAGTACCACCCGGGTACTGGCGCAAGGGGACCTTCGGCAACTGTATCGTGAACGACAGCAGCTTCGAGTTGTCGTCTATTAGCTGGCGTATCTTGTCGGCTGTGGCGTCGTCTATCTTGCTGGCGACTTTGATGTAAGCTACACCCTGTGGCGCTTCATGGAGCCGGGTAAAGAGGTCCTGCGCGCTTTGCTTCAACAGAGGAGCAACCAGGTCGGCGATTTTGTGCTGGTCTTTCTCGTCGGCGTGGTTCGAGATGTCTATATACACGTCCTGCGCGCTGGTGTTCCCGGCCAGCAACTGCCCGCGAGAATCGTAGATGAGACCACGGCGAGCAGGCAGCGTATCTTTCCGCTTAATAGCGGCTTCCGCCCTGGCTGTGAGATCGGTGTGCTGCACAACCTGCACGTTGAAAACCTTGTAGGTGTCGTACAAGCCAAATGCGAGGAAAAAGAGCAGCACCCACACCACCCGCCTGGAATTAACCCGGCTGGGCCGTGCCGCCTGCTGCGATCTCTGGCTCATTGTAACTGCGGACATGGTCGCTTCGCTCCTGAAACGTGGAAACGTGATGTGGCTTCTGTGCTTAGAGAGCCGCATCACGTTTCCACGTTT
>JBBSIK010000215.1:0-5738 GCA_038232115.1 Chloroflexia bacterium | reverse complement strand
CCTGAGTTCCAGCCGGTTGGGTATACCGTCGAAGGCAAGGGTAGACGGCTAGAGCCGCTCAGAATATTTGATATGATAACGCCACGTGTCTCCCATATAAGCGAGGCGATCTCTTCTCCCGGCACGCGCGCAAAGCACACCTCTACGCAGACAACTACTACGAACTCGCCCTAGAGCTAGACCTCTATAGAACGAGCACATGCAGTAAGACACCTGAATTATCGGAAGGGCTATCAGCTACATTACCGTATTTATTCAGTCGCTCGTTTGATATTCCATCGTAAGCAGATGTGCGATTTCTCTTTCCGTTCTTCTCACACTCCAGCCCTAATGCCTGATTTCTGATTTGACCACTCCCTCTGCAAGCCTCGTATGTACAGGTGTACAGGGGCTATTCACCTGTGATATAACGTAACCATGATTGATTGGGGTAATGTCTTTGAGAATGGCCTATGGCTGATTGGGTTAGCTCTCATCCTTGCTGCGTTGAGCTTCGGTGACTACATTCGTACAGAAGCGCGTTTACCTGCTGGGAGTATATGGCGCGCTATCCTGTTCTGGGCTCGTGTGGGAGGGTTGCTACTTTGCGCAGGGATGGCACTCACAGTTGGTTCGTGGTTGGAGCGCGGCCTGTGGGCGCTACTCGGCCTCGGCGTCATATATGAGTGGTGGAGATGGCGAGGCCGATCAGCAAGTGGGCTTGCCGAGGTATTCGCGCTGCGCAAAGTATCTGCTAAGCCTAACCTTCCGCCTACTTCGATCCGCCACTCACACATTAGAACAGTTGCCGAGTGGCTAGTGAGGTTCGAGCTGTTATGGCTAGCTCTGCTCTCTCCCTTCTTCATATTCCCGGCACCCAATCGTTTGCTCCCCCTTGCGGCTTTACCCGCGCTGTGGATCGCCCGGCGTATAGCCCGTGGACATTTCATCCGGCGAACACCACTGGACTGGGCTATCGCCCTACTGATGCTTATGGTGCTGGTCAGCCTTTATGCCACGTTCGATATCAGTTTCAGCTTGGGGAAGGTATCCGGCGTGCTATTTGGCATCGGAGTATATTACGCGCTGGTGGAATGGGCAGCTATCGGCAGCCACATGAGGTGGTCGCTGGTAGCTTACGTGCTGGGTGGTGTCACGCTCGCCGGTGTGGGGCTACTTGGCATCAACTGGACTAACAAGCTGCCGGTGCTGAGCCAGGTTACCTCGCATCTGCCGGCTGTTGTGCGTGGGCTGCCAGGTGCCGAAGGAGGCATCCAATCCAATGAAGTAGCGGGCTCGCTGCTATGGGTGATACCTGTGCAGTTGGCCCTCTTCTGGTGGTCGTGGTTAGATATACTTGCGACTCCAAGGCGATGGTTGCTGAGACTAGGACTGCTGTTGACTTCGCTCTTGTGCGGCGGAACCCTGCTGCTCACCCAGTCGCGCAGCGCCCTCATAGGTTTCATAGCAGGGCTTGCCCTTCTCATGTGGCTGGCGGGCGTGAAAGTACGGCTCTTCCTTGCGGCCATACTGGTTATTGGGGTTGTTGCAACCGTTTACGTAGGTCCCGCAAAGCTAGCCGGCAAACTGACCGATGCTGTTGGGCCTGGAGCTAATGCTGCGGCGGGCATCAACTCCGTGATTGATCGCACCGAGATCTGGTCACGTGCTATATACGGCATAGAAGATTTCCCATTCACAGGAATGGGCATGAACGCTTTTCGCCATGTGATGCCTATACTGTACCCTATGTTCTCGGTGGCACTTGATACTGACTTCGGACACGCCCACAACCACCTTTTGCAAGCGGCTCTGGACCTGGGCTTGCCGGGGCTGGTAGCGTATCTTGCGATTTATATGGTTGCCGCGGCGTTGGTGGTGCTGGTGTGGCGGTCTGCCTCCCCCGCCTGGAATAAAGCCGTCGCTGCGGGCGTGGGCGCTGGATTATTGGCCTACTTCGTCTATGGTATGACCGATGCCGTGGCATTGGGAGCCAAACCGAGCATATTCTTCTGGGCCTTATTGGCTTTGCTGGTCACGGCGTGGCAGCAAGCCATGAAGCACGATGTAGATGTGCCCCAGGTAGCAAGCGAGATAGAGCTTACATGCGAAAAGCAACTGACACTCGTATGACCCTTCCACTCTCACTTGGAATCAGCTACAGATGATCGCTCTCAATACCGCAAACATCGCTGTGTCCGCGTCTGGCCCAGAGCAGGTATGCGTATCTGTAGTGGTGCCCGCGCATAATGCCTCTGCCACCTTGCGCAGGTGCTTATGTGCCCTTATCATGCAGGACATAGGAGAGCCATACGAGATTATCGTAGTAGACGACGGCTCAACGGATGCTACATCCTCCATAGCTAAAGAATATTCTCCTCAAGTAATGCTAATGTGCCAACCGCACAGAGGGGCGGCCTCGGCGCGCAACAGGGGTGTTGCGGCGGCAAGCGGGGAGATAGTCCTCTTTACAGACGCCGATTGCGAGCCTATTCAGGGGTGGGTCGGTCTCCTTGTGAAGGTTATTCGTGATGGGGCTGCCGGGGTCAAGGGGACCTATCGTACTCGCCAAAAGAGTATCACCGCTCGCTTCGTACAGGCAGAGTACGAAGGGAAGTACGGGCGCATGGCTCGGCTGCCGCACATCGACTTTATAGACACGTATTCCGCGGGCTACCAGCGCAGCATATTCATGGAAGCGGGAGGCTTTGATGAGGGTATATCGGCGGTCGAGGATCAGGAGCTATCGTTTCGCGTGGCGGAAAGCGGATACAACTTGCGCTTCGTACCGGAGGCTGCGGTCTATCACATCCACGCCGCGACACCCCATGCTTACCTGCGCAAAAAGTTCTGGATAGGGTACTGGAAGGTGCAGGTGGCCGCTCTACACCCCAATCGCATCGTGAGCGACTCGCACACGCCACCCAGCATTAAAGCACAAATGGCGCTTCTCCTCCTGGGGCTGTGCTCTCTGATTCTTGCGCCCCTCTCTTCTGTAGCTAGGAAAACGCTCTCCATGTGCAGCCTCAGTTTCTTAGCCACAACAACTCCATTCTTGGTGCGGACCGCCCGACAATATCCGGGGGTGGCTCTCGCCACTCCGGGGTTGATGCTGCTGCGTGCGGTGGGTCTTACCTTCGGCGCATTATGTGGCATTAGACGCTTCGGTAGCCATCTGATCCGTAGGGCAGGCTACACAGCCGCGAAGAGAGGTATAGACCTGGCGTTGGCGTCTGTAGGACTGGCCCTCGCATCTCCGGTCATGGCCTTGATAGCCGTTGCGATTTGCGCCGACAGCCGGGGGCCTGCCATCTTCGTCCAGTGGCGTGTGGGGCAGGACGGCAAACTGTTTCGGATGTACAAATTTCGCACCATGGTACATGGAGCGGAGGGGCTGCGTGCCCAACTGGTAAAAGAGATGGGGTTAGACGAGCCTGTGCTCAAGCTACGCCCAGACCCTCGTATCACCAGGATTGGCCGGTTCTTGAGGAGATGGAGCCTGGACGAGACGCCACAACTGCTCAATGTGCTAAAGGGCGAAATGAGTCTCGTAGGCCCGCGTCCGGAGGAGCCAGGTATAGTTAGCATGTACTCGCCATGGCACAGGCAGCGCCTGCGGGCTACCCCCGGCGTGACAGGCCCAATGCAGGTGAGCGGGCGCGCCAACCTTTCACTTGACGAGCGGGTGCAGGTGGAGCTTACCTATATCGAGCAGGCCTCAATAGTAGCGGATATAAGGATACTCGTTCGCACCATATCAGCTGTGCTCTCAGGTGACGGCTCGTACTAATGCTTCACCTTTGCAAAGTCATCGAGGTAGCAACCTGAGCCACCAAACAGCATATTGTCATTCCGAGCGCAGAGAGGCATCGGGCGGGATAGGTAGACTGCTAAACTAGACTTGGAAAGATGGCTCTCCACGTAGTTCCACATCCGTCGACAGAGTAGGTACTTACCCGGTTCTCTGCCCCCCATTTCGCGCACAGTTGTCATGGATGCCCGTCGCTGTGACTGTCAAAGCAAGGAAATGTTAGCGACCGCATTTCAGAAAAGAGCCTCACAAGTCCGCGTCACCCATATGGCGCAGCCGTCCTGCGTAGGAGAGCGCCTCCTCGAGGCTCATCGTCTCGCCAAGCGCATACGCCTTTTCGTACTCCCCGTCCCCCAATCGTGAACGTACCTCCGAGACGAGCCGCTCCCGAACAGGCACTCTAACCGGAATTATCTTTGTGCTGAGTATTCGCCGGGCGACCTCTGCTGCGCCAAGCAGCGTTGCAGCGCGAGGCAAATGGTCATTGCTGCCTTCTCGTGTGGCGCGGGCCAGTTCCACCTCGGCCATTCCTTCAAGGCTATCGGCTGTACGCTGCTTGTCTAGCGCTCTTACTATATCCAAGCTCTCCCGAAAGAGTTCTTCGGCGCGGGCGTAGTCGCCCAGTCCCAGCTTTGCAAATCCTAGCGCCGAGATACACCAACTCACCCCTACTCGAAAGTGCGCGTCCCGAGCTAGCGCAAGCGCCTCCTCGAGATACAGAATCGCCTCGCCGTATTCTCCCTTGTAGCACAACGTAGTGCCCAAATCGCGGAGCGAGCCAAAAGTCACAAAAGTGTCATCGAGTTCTCTCCCCATAGCCAGGCTTTTGTTGAGCAGCTCTTCAGCCCGCTCGAAATCTCCAAGCTCGCCGGTTATTATGCCCAGCGCCCAATTTGAATTTGCGATTGTCGTCTTGTTCCCTTCCTGCTCTCTCATTCTCAAGCACAGTTCATATAGAGGTACAGCGACGGCGTAGTCCCCCTGCATCCAGGCCGTATGCCCCAGGTGCCCTCGGGCACTGGCTATCATGCTCTCCGATCCCAGTTCGCTCGCTATGGTCAGGCTCTCTTCCAGTAAGGTGCGAGCCGCAGAATAATCAGCCATATAGAGGTTCAGACGCCCCACGCTCAGTAGCAAGCTGGCGCGTTTCGCCCGCACGCCGGGGTCCGTCTCGTCTGAAACGCTTTGTGCCGACACTATTCGTTCCAGCCAGTCGCGGCCCTCGCTATAATATCCTCTCAATTCCCAGTAGCGGGAAAGGGACAGGCCAAAAGTCATCGCCATGTCAACCGGCCTATTCTCTATCGTCCAGGCGAGGGCTGCGCGCACGTTATCGTAGTCCTGGTCGAGCCGGATGCCCAATAGCCTCTCGTTTTCGCTCACCATCAGAGGATCGAAGCTGGAAGCTATCGCCAGGAAGTATTCCGCGTGCAGGAGACGTATCTCATCGGCCTCCGCGCTCTCTTCCAGACTCTCCCTTGCATACTCGCGGATAGTTTCAAGCATCATGAAGCGTGGTTCATCCTCGGCGCTCTCGCTTTCGCCCTGCGTGGTGTCCCGCTTTAGCAGGTTCTTATGGAGCAGTAGCGAGACCCCTTCAAATACATCGAGATTGTGGTCGGAATCCGCGTTGCATACTGCCTCCGCTGCGGGCAACGTGAAACCCCCGCTGAATGCGCCCAGTCGCCTGAACAAGACCTGCTCCTCGCTGCTCAGAAGGCTGTAGCTCCATCCTATGGCGTCGCGCAGGGTCTTGTGCCTACCGGGCAGGTCACGTGCGCCACCTGACAGCAAGTTCAAATGAGCGTGTCCTTGAGTGTCCTGCAAGCGGGCAAGGAGCGCTTTGACGGGCAGTATCTTGGCGCGCGCAGCTACTAATTCTATCGCCAAAGGTAAGCCGTCCAGGCGGGCGCAGATAGCCGCTACTACAGGGGCGTTTTCTTCCGTT